>NZ_JBQFYP010000005.1:0-283335 GCF_056541545.1 Ruegeria sp. AG7 | reverse complement strand
CAAAGTGGACAGTACGGTGCGTTACCTTGGCGTCGAGCTTGAAGACGCGCTTAGTATTGCCGAACGTATCGATCTTTAACGATTTAGGCGGGCGGGATCGTCCGCTCGCCACTCCCAAGCAGACTTTCGGAATCTCCCGTTAATCTTCCGCTTCGAGCCCTTCTAGGACGTTTATGATCTGCGCAGAATCCGTCGTGAAGGGCGGATTGCCGGCTTTCTCTGCGGGTGCAAGTAGGCCATGTGGTTTCACTTGAAGCCGACATTCAATTCGCGATCATTCCCGAGATAGTGCTGCACTGCCACAAGGCGGCTTCGAGCCCAAAGTGTAATTGGCAGACTTTCCGAATAGTCATTTTCAGCTCAAGAAAGCCTCGAAATCTATCCCTCGAGAATGTGTGTCATAACCCGATGGATTTCTTCGTCCGGTGAAGCGTAGACCCCTTTGGTTTGCTTGTTCCGCCCGATGAACAGTGTCAGCCCTTCTATCGCAGCGGTGATATGAAGCGAGAATGCATCGCATTGCACATCGGACCAATCGGGCCTGCACGTCCTCACGAGCCCGGCAAAGACCCGTCGCTCCAGTTCATGTATTTGGTCCATCAATCTTTCAGCAACAGGATCGAACAAGGCGAGTGCCCAGAGTTGCGGGAAGAAAGCAATTTCAGGTCGGCGTAAGTCCTGAACCAATAATGAGACAATTCTATCAAGTGCCCGCCGTGGCGATGGCTCGCTCAGTTGCAATGTGGCGAGAATTTCTTCCGCATAGGTCGCCAGCCGATCCTGGGCAAGCGCCTCGAGAAGTTTGGATTTCGTCTTGTAGTGATACGTCAGATTGCCGACACGCATGTCGATACGGTTCGCGAGATTGCGCATCGTGAAATCATCAATCCGGGCTTCAATAAAGAGCGAAAATGCGGCGTCAAGAATGCGCCTTTTAGTACTCGCACTGCCAGGCAGATCATCTGTGGACAAAGGAACGGGGCGTTGAACGACAAGTTCGCGCAACATGACAGTTACCTCGTCGGGAACATAGTCTTCGATCTTTGTCGTCATGGTCACCTGATAGCGAGATTTTCATAAGCAAGGCAATGATTGCATTTTTTAGGACATTTGTCCTACACTTGAACAATCACACCAAACGAAAAGCCATAGGGTCCCACACTCTAGAGCACCGGCCCTGAGTACCCAGCGGAGGACTTCCAGATGATCGCAACCATCCGCATAGTTGCCTTATCACTCGTGACGACACTGCAATTTGTTGGCTTCGCCTCGGCACAGAGCGCAAAACCCAACGTTGTCATCATGATGGTTGACAATCTGGGGTGGGGCGAACTTGGAGCTTATGGCGGAGGTGCCTTGCGGGGTGCCGAAACGCCCCGGCTGGATGAATTGGCCTCGGAGGGTATGCAGCTTCTAAACTTCAATGTCGAACCTCAATGCACCCCTAGTCGCTCGGCGCTAATGACCGGGCGCCGACCAATCCGATCCGCAACAACCAAAGTCGTTTGGGGCGTTCCTTACGGGATGGTCAATTGGGAAGTGACCATGGCCGAGTTGTTCTCAGACGTTGGCTATGCCACGGGCATGTTCGGCAAATGGCATCTTGGCGATATGTCGGGGCGCTTCCCAACGGATCAAGGATTTGACGAGTGGTACGGTGTGGCAAATACGACGGATGAGTCCGAATACTCCTCCCAGTTTCAGTTTGATGCTTCAGTCAGTGGTCAACCGATGATCCAAGAAGCGAAGCGCGATGAGGCTCCCCGCGATGTCAAAGCCTACACTGTAGAAACTCGACGCACGATTGATGGTGAACTGACCGAACGCACGATTGACTTCATTCAACGATCTGTGGCGAGCGAAACTCCGTTCTTCGCCTTTGTACCCTTTACGCAGCCGCACCTTCCAACCTTGCCTCATCCCGACTTCGACGGGATCACAGGTAATGGTCATTACGCAGATGTGTTGGCGGAGATCGACTTTCGTTCAGGGCAAGTCCTCGATGCAATCAGTGAATTGGGGGTAAAAGACAATACTGTCGTGATCTGGTTGAGTGACAATGGGCCCGAGTATTTCGAACCATGGCATGGCACCGCAGGACCATGGAGGGGCGCGTACTTTACGGCCTGGGAAGGATCGCTCAGAGTTCCCTTCCTGATCCGTTGGCCCGGCAAAGTTGCAGCGGGCACCAAAAGCAACGAGGTCGTACATCTCGTGGATATGTTGCCGACATTGGGCAGCGTAGCTGGGTACAGCGTACCCCAAGACCGTATTATTGATGGTGTAGACCAGTTAGGTTTCTTCCTTGGTGAGCAGGACAATTCGAACCGCGAAGGGTTCATCATTTACAACAACGATGATGTCTATGGCTACAAGTGGCGAAATTGGAAGCTGCATTTGGTGGAACTAGAAAACATGAACAGCGAGCCACGTCCGCTCAACGTGCCTCGTGTGCACAACCTCATCACCGATCCCAAAGAGGAATATCCGATTCAGAGCGAAGCAACTTGGGTGTTGCCAGTGATCTTCGGCAAGATTGCGGAGTTCCAGCAAACTCTCGAGGAGGAGACACCTGTGCCATTTGGAGTTTTGGAGCCCTTTTCACCTGAGTAGTGAAAAGCGGATGGCAGGTTTGTCCACAGTTCTGTCGTGTATACGGTTTCAGTGTTTGCAGTTGCGGCGAAAGCGCGTTTCAAGACTTGAGACAAATCTTCATTGAACAACCCCGCCCTCAGATATGGGGACTCGAAGGCGGGGCAAACGTCATGGAAATACACTCACGAGCCTCGTAATCTCGAGACATCGCAATTGTAGCATTTCAATCGACTCTAGACTTTGATGCGGGTCAGCAAACACTAAATGTCCACTTCGTCCCTGCGGTGGGCTTTGCAGGCGCGGCGAACAGCGGCTTTGACGGGCCGCAGTGCAACATCCCGAGCTACCGTTGGAGGTCGGCTTTGGCGCCGTCCTCAAACTATGCAATGGTCCCTATCCTGCGCATTGCTGTAATTGGGGGATCGCGCAGCATCGGTCAAAGTGGGCTCAAAGCACTCGTTCGATGCAACTCTCACCAACAACCGCTTTGCGGACCAAGCGCCATTTCGCTGCAAAAGGCTTCAAAGTCCGGTGAAGACGTATCAAGACCACCGTGCCCGGCACCTGGGGCGGACTGCGGACCTCCGCCGCATGTGCGTCCTGTGAATGCGACAACCGATAGAGCGGACGTTCAGACGAAGATTCTAACACCCGACATTCCGCACCGGGCAAGTCGGCTCCGAGTTCATCAAGTTCGATGCTACGCTCAGTATCGACGAGTAGAATGCCGACCATGTGAAATTCTGACGAGAATTCACGGAAGACGCGTTCACGACCGGAAGCCGCAGTTCATGCGGACTGAAACATTCCGTGGCAATGGCGGGATCTGGACGTGCGCGCCGCAACTAACCGAAGGCGGGTTGACGGACGGTTTCTGACAGTCGCTCGCCTGCGCCACACCACATATCTCAGAACACGAAACGTCCGCGTAAACTGATCAGGGTAATGCCGTCGCCCGAAGGGTCGAGCAGCGGGTTCTTGATGAACTGGATCGACGGGGTCAGTTCCAGACCAGGCGAGAGCGAAAACCGGTAGAACGCTTCTGCCGTGAACTGGGTCCCCTCGATATCTCGGGCGCCGGACCAGTCAAAGCCGACCGCGGCGAGATCGCCATTGGACGCGAAATACCCCAATCCGGTAGAGATGGAACGGTCGTAAAGGGCCGCTGTTCCGCGCGAACGCCCGGCCCGAAAGAACGGGTAAAATCCGTTCTGCAAAATCGCTGACAACGAAACAGTCGCTCCGTAGTCCTCAGCACGGCTGCCATCACTGGCGGCATCCGAATGCCATATCGTGACATGAGCATTGTTGTAGAAGGCTAGACCGACATCCGTCGTGTAGACCAAATCGAGGCTCTTGAAGAGATCTCCATCCACTACAACGTCAAAGTCCGGCGAGGTCGTCGGGTCGGCATTGGCATCTGCCACCGATCCGAAAACAAGGAAGTTGTCACCTAGTTGTGCGGCCCCGGCAACGCCAAGACCCTGACTGGGCGCGGCAATCGTCGGACTGGTGCTGAAGGCCGCATTTTGAAAGGCGGCGTACGGGCTGACGAGACCGTAGGAATCGAGATAGTCGGTGACGTCGATCAAGCCGAAGCGAACCGCCCAACGCTTGTCTTTAGCGGTGTGCGTCCAAAACAGATTGGTAAGAATCGTGCCAGCGTCGCTGAACACGGTGCCGGTCACCGACAGCGCCCCGGATGCTTCTCCGAGACCTTGCGGCGATACGCTTGTGTAGCTGCGGCGGTTCTCGACCTTGAATGTCAGCGACCCGTTGGAGGTTGCCTGCCAAGTGCCGTAAAGCCGTGCCAATCCGCCGACGGCCTTACCCGGTCCAAACGCCGCGTTGGTCGATTGGCCAAGCGAAAGATACTCGAAGTTGAACTTGATTCCCCGCGCTTCGAGCCTGTCCTTCCAGTCGAAATAACCGGGGACCAGGTTGCGTGGGAAATCGAAGCGATAGTTCGGATCGGGCGGCGCGTAGGAGAGCAGTAAATCGGACCGGACCGATGAAGGCCCGCCAAGCACCTCGGCACAGGTATACTCCGCTGCGCCGACTGAGATTAGCAGCGTCAGGCAGAAACGGACGGCACAGCCGCGGCCAGCGATCACCGCTGTCATGCGCGCGCCCCGACCCTGAAAAGCAGACGCAGCGCTCGCCGTGCGTTGTGCCATTTCCGATCCACCTTTCAATCCCCGTCGGTTGCAACCACTCAGAGCGCCTTTAGCGCCAAGATGTCCGCCCACTATAGGTGCCAACGCAAAATCGATCAGACGCCGACATCTGCCCAGATTGTCACACCCCAAAATGTTGTTCGACTTGTTGCTCTATCATAGAGTCTAATCGAGTTGGCGGCGAGGAGAATCTAAGGTGAGAAGCTTTTTTTTATTAATTTCCATAATGTTGGCGGGAACGGCTCAAGCGCAGTCGACATCCGATGTCCTGGTAACCAACGTCTCCGTTTTTGATGGACAGAACCCCGACCTGATCGAAAACGCGAATGTTCTAATAGAGGGCACCACAATCAAAAGCGTCTCGACCGACGAGATCGACCCAGGCGATGCGACGGTGATCGATGGCAAGGGTGGAACCCTGATGCCCGGCATGATCGACAATCACTGGCACGTTAGCTTTGCCGAAATTCCTGTCGATATCCTTGCAGCGGGCGATGTGTCGGAGGTTGCGCTGCGCGGTGCGATTGGGGCTGAGGCCACCGTGATGCGCGGTTTTACCACTGTGAGAGACATGGGCGGCAATCCCTTCGCAATCAAGAAGTTGGTGGATTCAGGCGAGCTTGTGGGCCCGCGAATTTATCCATCGGGCCCGCCGATCAGCCAGACCTCCGGTCATTTTGACTTCCGCAGCAAAAACGCTGTCCCTGCCAATCCGGCTGACCCTCTGGACTACTGGGAACGCAATGCGATCCTGATGACGGCAGACGGCGTGCCCGAGGTTACCAAGCGCGTGCGTGAGGCACTTCGGATGGGTGCCACGCAAATCAAATTGGCGGCAGGTGGCGGCACTTCGTCGAGTTTCGACCCTCTCGATGTGCAGCAGTACACGCTGGAAGAGATAAAAGCGGCCGTCGAGGTGGCCAGCACATGGAACACTTACGTCACGGTTCACGCCTACACGCCCACCGCCGTCAGAACAGCTGTAGAAGCCGGGGTCAAGGTCGTGGAGCACGGCCAGCTTCTGGACGATGAAACCATGGCACTTCTCGCCGAAAAGGACATCTGGCTCTCTCTGCAACCCTTTGTAATTGAGGATGACTCGGAATACGCGGCAAACCCGTTCGTGAAAGCCAAGCAAGAGATAATGGTTCAGGGAACCGCAAAAGCCTATGAATTGGCAAAAAAACACGACCTGAAGGTCGCCTTCGGGACCGATATACTGTTTTCGCCAGGTGGCGGTATCCAGCAGAACAAGATGGTGGCACTTCTTGGGTCGCATTTCGGCTACACGCCCTTTGAGGCGCTTCGGATGGTGACCTATGACAATGCGCAGCTTCTGAAGCTGTCAGGGCCGCGGGACCCATACCCCAAGGAGAAGGGCGTCATTTCCCAAGGTGCCTTAGCCGACCTGATCATCGTTGCCGGCAACCCACTGGATGATCTTAGCTTGATGGCGGACCCGGACCAGAACTTCGATTTGATCATGAAGGACGGGGTTATCCACAAGAACACGCTCGAGTGAGGCCGTCGGTCGAATGCTCGGCCCATATGCCCATGCGCGCCGTCCATCCCTGATCGGCGCGCATTCTGAGTTCCACCTTTGGCATTGCGCAACGGTATGAGTTGCGGAATTCCCAGTCGGGAGTTGTTGGCTTGCGGGTCGCGATCAGCGGTAATAGACAAATGGGTGCATCACGATTAGCGAGACCCAGACAAGTATTGCCAGCGTGGTGTCAACAAACGCCAGTGCAATGGACAGGATCGCGATCAATGTGCCCCGAATTGAAAGCAAGGTTGTTGCCAGTCCCGGCTCCGGTGCGGGTGCGTCCGGGACGAGGAGGCTGCGGTCGCGCGCATGCATTGCCATCATTGCAATCGACAACCATCCCATTCCGAGCGTGCCCGAGAACAATATTACCGACACCGGGCTATCGCCGTATGCGCTGATCAGCGAGGTGGTCCAGGGCGCGACGGAGATGAACAGGAGCAAGGCCAGATTGAGCAACAGGACCGTGATGTCGGCCAACCGGAGCTGCGCGACGATGTAATGGTGGTGGAGCCAAAGCGCACCGATGGCCAAGAAACTGATCAGCCAGCCGTACAGCTTCGGAAGGTCCGCAAGGATCAGTGTTCCAACAGATTTCTCCGTGCCGGTCGGAAGATCCAGATCCAGGACAAGAAGAGTTATAGCAATCGCAAATACACCGTCAGACAGGGCTGCTAATCGAGCGACGTCGAACTTTTGCATTGGGCGAACTCCTCCGAGCACACGCTACTTTGTCAGGCTCGCAGGGTAAACCTTGATGGCGCCTCGTCTCTTGTATTCATGTACCGCGGATTTGTCCGTAGAGTGTGAGTTCGATCATCTCCAGATTTTGCACGCGCTGCGAATGGCCGGTAAGCAGGCTGCGACTGCAGCAACGTTAAGGTGAGGCGAAGGTCGGGATTGGCGCCGATTTCGCCCACAAGTTCGGACGTTCTGAGGACTCGGGTACTCAGACTTAGCTGCTTCAAATGACTAGGTTCCTTGGCCGCCCAAACACGTCGCCTAGTGTCTAAAGTCCAATGCTCAGGCGGGTTCTATACTTTGGCCATATCCCATAAACTGATCAACATGGTCAGGTTACGCCAACAAATTTTGAAGTGGAAAACTGAGGCAAGGCGAAGACTGGTTGCAAGTACTGGTGGACCCTTCGAGCAACGAGACAAACGAGCTCTTTCGGAGACTTGCCGAAGATAACCCATTGATGACGATTGCGTTCATCCTCGGGGGGTGTCGGCACGACACCTTGCGGTGGAGCACTGTATCGGCGATCGGGCCGGTTCGCCGCGCCCAAGAACGAAATTGTGAGCGGACTACGAGCTACATGGTTCGGTCGTCATTCCGCCGTCAAAGGCACACGTCAACCGCCAGAAGCCTCTGCAACACATCCATCTGCAATTTTCAGACCCCCAATCTGCGCTAACAAACTGACGATCGCGTCAACGCCCGTTCGGTGGCGTAGGGCCGAAAACACGAAAGGTCGGCCCTTTCGAATTTGCGTGGCGTCGCGCTCCATCACTTCGAGCGACGCGCCGACATGGGGGGCGAGATCTGTTTTGTTGATGATCAGAATGTCCGATTTCGTTATCGCAGGACCGCCCTTGCGCGGAATTTCCTCACCCGCTGCAACGTCGATCACGTAGAGTGTCAGGTCCGCCAGTTCCGGGCTGAATGTGGCCGACAAATTGTCGCCGCCGCTTTCGATCAGAACTATATCCAAGCCGGGGTGACGGGCCTGCATCTCTGCCACGGCGGCCAGATTGATCGAGGCATCCTCGCGGATCGCGGTATGCGGGCAACCGCCGGTTTCGACACCGATAATCCGGTCCCGGGGCAGAATCTGCATCCGCATCAACGCTTCGGCATCCTCTTGCGTATAAATGTCGTTGGTGATGACACCAATCGAAAAGGCCTCGCCCAGGGCCTCTGCCAAAGCGGCAGTCAGGGTCGTTTTACCAGCGCCAACCGGGCCGCCGATACCAACGCGCAGGGGGCCGTTCATACTGCTCATGTTCGGAATATCCTTGAATATTGAGTTTCATGTTTCATCGACAAGATATCGGACAGGAATGCGGTTGAACCCAGTTCATCAAGGCCCGTGTGTTGTGCTGTTTCCGCAATCGAAGTGCAGAGCGGGGTCAGATCACGAATCAGCCGCTGAGCATCGGTCTGTCCCAAAGGGACAAGGCGGGTTGCGCAGGCCACAAGATTGCTCATGAAGGCCTGAAGGAACATCTGCGACACCAGCGGGCGCGGCAGATTCTGCATCCGCGCGGCACGGCCCACCGCGACCGGGTAGGTGAGGCGCCGCAGGTCGAGCCCCCAGATATCTCCGGTCACGGATCCGAAAGCCTGACCCAGAAGGTCGGATTCCATCAGCCGTTCCGACCCGGCGCAAAAGGCGCGGGCGGAGGCATCGATTCGGGCCAACGCGGCCCTGTCATCGGCGTTATACGCGGCCACAAGAAATAGCGCGTCATTCCAGCCCGAGCCATGTTGCAGTATCGTGGCGACCCAGTCGCCTGTCTGGTTTGCGCTGGCGACCCGGCCCAGTTCAATCGCTGCCTCCAGCCCGTGGGAATAGGCGAAGCCCCCAACCGGATAGGCTGGGGACAACCATTGGGTCAGTGTCAGGATGTCAGAGCTAGTGGGCGTGACCATGGGTCCTGCCGTGGCCATAGGCCCCGCCTTCGGGGGTGAAGGGTTCGACGACTTCGCGAATATCGGCCCCCAGTTTCATCAGCATGTCGCGAATGACGTGATCGCGCTGGATCAGCAGCCTGTCAGATTCGATTTGGCAGGGTGTGTGCCGGTTGCCGATATGCCAGGCAAGGCGCAGCAGGTGGTCACCCTTTACCTCCAGCAGCTCTTCGGGGGCCGCGACGATTTCAATCTCACGACCGTCTTCCAATACCAGAACCCCGCCATGATCCAGCGATTTGGTGTTGGAGAGATCAACCAGAAACGCCTCGCCATCATCCGTGGCCAGCATCTTGCGGCGCAGGAAGCGGCCATCATAGTCCAGCGAGACCTGCGCATGAGCGGGTGCATGCGCATGGTCGTGGTAGATACGAGCGGTTTTGATCGCGGTGGTCATCTTGGTGCTCCTTGTATCTCAGAACATAAAGTATCGCTGCGCCATCGGCAGCACCTCGGCAGGTTGGCAGGTCAGCAATTCACCATCGGCGCGGACCTCGTAGGTTTCCGGGTCTACTTCGACATGGGGCGTCGCATCGTTTAGCGGCAAATTGCGTTTGCCAATCTCGCGTGTGTTCCGCACGGCGACTGTTTTCTTGGCCAGGCCTAGAGTTTCACCGATCCCGTCCGCCTGCGCTGCTGCCGAGACAAAGGTAATCGCCGAGTGCTCCACCGACCGCCCATAAGCCCCGAACATCGGACGGCTGTAAACAGGTTGCGGTGTCGGGATCGAGGCATTTGGGTCGCCCATCTGCGCGCAGGCAATTGTACCGCCCAGCAGAACCATCTCGGGTTTCACGCCGAAAAAGGCCGGGTTCCACAGGACAAGATCGGCGCGCTTGCCTACCTCGATGCTGCCGATTTCATGGCTCAGACCGTGGGCAATCGCCGGGTTGATGGTGTACTTGGCGATGTAACGGCGGACCCGCAGGTTGTCGTTTTCACCGGTTTCCTCGGTCAGACGCCCTCGCTGTTTCTTCATCTTGTCGGCGGTTTGCCATGTGCGGATCAGCACCTCTCCGACCCGGCCCATGGCCTGGCTGTCAGACGCGATGATCGAGAACGCACCCATGTCGTGCAGGATATCCTCGGCCGCGATGGTCTCGCACCGGATGCGGCTTTCGGCAAAGGCTACGTCCTCGGGGATGGACTTGTCGAGGTGATGGCAGACCATCAGCATATCCAGATGTTCCTCGACCGTGTTTACAGTGAAAGGTCGCGTCGGGTTGGTCGAGGAGGGAAGAACGTGATTCTCGCCACAAATCTTGATGATGTCAGGGGCATGGCCGCCACCTGCGCCTTCGGTGTGGAAGGCGTGGATGGTGCGTCCTTTCATGGCGGCGACAGTGTTTTCGACGAAACCGGATTCGTTCAGAGTATCGGTGTGGATCATCACCTGTACATCCATCGAATCGGCCACCGACAGGCAGCAGTCGATGGCGGCAGGGGTCGTGCCCCAATCCTCATGCAGTTTCAGAGCGCAGGCCCCGGCATTGACCTGTTCCTCGAGCGCAGCTGGCAATGAGGCGTTGCCCTTGCCCGCAAAGGCGAGGTTCATCGGGAAGGCATCCGCCGCCTGCAACATCCGTCCGATATGCCAGGGGCCGGGGGTGCAGGTGGTGGCCAGCGTGCCATGGGCCGGACCCGTGCCGCCGCCTAACATGGTGGTCAGGCCGGAATGCAGCGCGTCTTCGATCTGCTGAGGGCAAATGAAGTGGATATGGCTGTCGAACCCGCCTGCGGTCAGGATGCGCCCCTCGCCCGCGATGGCTTCGGTGCCGGGGCCGATGATAATGTCGACACCTGGCTGCGTGTCGGGGTTCCCCGCCTTGCCGATCCTGGCGATACGCCCGTCTTTCAGACCGACATCCGCCTTGTAGACACCCGAATGATCCACGATCAGCGCATTGGTGATGACTGTATCCACCGCCCCCTTGTCCCGTGTGACCTGAGACTGCCCCATCCCGTCGCGGATCACTTTCCCGCCGCCGAACTTGACCTCTTCGCCATAGATGGTCAGATCGCGTTCGACCTCGATGATCAGGTCGGTATCGGCCAGCCGCATTTTATCGCCGGTGGTGGGGCCGAACATGGCGGCATAGTCGGAGCGTTTGATTTTTGCTGGCATCACAACGCCCCCATGACCTTTTGATTGAACCCATAGACCTTGCGTGCGCCGCCGATCGGGATCAGCGAAACCTCGCGTTCCTGTCCCGGTTCGAACCGCACGGCGGTGCCGGGGGCGATGTCCAGACGCAGGCCATGGGCGGCAGCGCGGTCGAATTCCAGCGCCGGGTTGGTCTCGGCAAAATGATAGTGCGAGCCGACCTGAATCGGGCGGTCGCCAGTATTGGCGACCATCAGCGTCAACGGCTCGGCGCCCAGGTTGAACGTGATTTCGCCTTCAGCGGGGAAATGCTCGCCGGGGATCATTTGTTTAGCTTCACCATCAAGGCAACAGCAGCCAACGCGACAATCGCGAGGCCCACGGCCAGAGCGGCATAGTCCGTGCCATGCGCGTGGATATGCGTGCCGTTATGCGCGGCGGCGGGGCCAGCCAGGATCAGAACAGGGAAAAGCATGCGGGTCATATCAGTGTTCCTTTTTTTAGCGAATAGGGTTGTGAACGGTCACCAGCTTGGTGCCGTCGGGAAAGGTGGCCTCAACTTGAACCTCGTGAATCATCTCGGGGACGCCTTCCATGCATTGCGCGCGGGTGATCACCTCGGCCCCGGCTTGCATCATATCGGCGACCGACCGCCCGTCGCGTGCGCCTTCAACCACGGCGCTGGTGATAAGGGCAATCGCCTCGGGATGGTTCAGTTTGACACCACGGGCCAGTCGTTTACGGGCAACTTCAGCGGCCATGGCGACCAGCAGTTTGTCTTTTTCACGGGGAGTCAGGTTCATGTCAGATTGTCCAGCATCTTGGAAGCGAGTCGTTGTTCAGTCGCCGAAGCACGGGCATCAGACTTCGGCGCAGGGCATACCCGTTCTTGGCCAGCAGTCGGACGACCAGCAGGTCAGGTTGAAACAGGCTGGCCCCGGCGGTATCGGGCAGCATCTGGCGGATTGCCTTCAGATGCCCTTCGGCCCTGGGCGAGGCAAATGCGACTAAGGCCATCGCGCCCGCGCCATCTGCAATGTGCTGACGGGCCAGATGCGCGCTAAGGTCGCCGGTGAACCGGGTGGCGTCCAGAAACACCATCCTTTCGTTGCGCCGAATCTCGATCCGATCGCTGAGGCGGATATCCGTCAGAGTTTCACCCATCGCGGTACGACCAAAGATCAAAGGTTCAACCATAAGGGCCGAGGCATCCTCGGCCAAATCAATACGCAAGCGCCGGTTTAATGCGCTGCCACTGTACAGGATCGTCTCTTGCGGAAGCCAGTTCAGCCTTGCCTGCGGACCGGCGGTTAAAGTGTTGACGATGCGTGCGGCCTGACCGGGTTGTGCTTTGTATGCCCGCTCACAAGCCTGCGTGGTCACTGTCAGTTCGGTGCCCCGGCCTGCGCGGCCTGAAAACCGGAAATCATCACCGCCAGTAACACCACCAGCCGTGTTCAAAAGCACGGCGTCCAATTGGCTGCCGTGTCCGCGTGGGAAGAGACATTTGAACGAACCCGCCGGCCGCAAGCGATCAATCACACTGCGCCCGTGGAACAGTTTGGCCGACAGCGTAACCCGGCCTTCAGCGCGTGGCGGTCTCGCATGTGACGCTGACGATATGGGCGTGAATTGAGTGATGGCAGCGGCTTTCGCGTCATGAACGTTTGGCGCTTTTTCACCTTTGGGATGTCGAAACTCTATCGACAGGTGCAGATTTTCGACCAAGTCCCGTACCGTAAGTGCAATTTTTAATCACGCATGCAGCATGTAGATCAAAAATCGGGCATATCAGTCCACTTTGCCAGAATGCTATGGGGCCAGATTTGCCTATTTCGCTGCAATGCAGAATCGATGTGGGGCCTGCCGGGCTAACGACCGCCGGGGGTGTGTGACGGCTGCGCGAATTGGACCTCGGACACAACCGCCACACGTAACGCAACATACAGTTGCGGGGATCAGGTAGTAGAAGACAGCGTGTCAACGCAAGGCTTCTGTGCCCGCCCCGCCAGGAGAATTACATGACATCTCTCAAATCCACGCTCTTCGGATCGGTTGTCTTTGCCGCCATGGCAACGGCCGCTCTGTCTGCTGAAGACACGATCAAAGTCGGCGTACTGCACTCGTTGTCAGGCACTATGGCGATTTCGGAAACCACGCTGAAAGACACGATGTTGATGCTGATCGACCAGCAGAACGCCAAAGGCGGCCTGCTGGGCAAGCAGCTTGAGGCAGTTGTGGTTGATCCTGCATCCGACTGGCCGCTGTTTGCGGAAAAAGCGCGTGAGCTACTGACCGTGCATGAGGTGGATGTGATCTTTGGCAATTGGACGTCCGTCAGCCGCAAATCGGTGCTGCCGGTGATTGAGGAACTGAACGGCCTTCTGTTTTATCCGGTGCAGTATGAGGGTGAAGAAAGCTCGAAAAACGTCTTCTATACCGGTGCCGCGCCGAACCAACAAGCGATCCCGGCGACCGACTATTTCCTCGACGAGCTTGGCGTTGAGAAATTCGCGCTGCTTGGCACAGACTATGTCTATCCCCGCACCACCAACAATATCCTCGAAAGCTATCTGAAGCAAAAGGGCATCGCGGACGGTGATATCTTCGTCAACTACACGCCCTTTGGCCATTCCGACTGGTCCAAGATCGTGGCGGATGTGGTTGCGCTGGGTGCGGATGGTAAGAAGGTCGGAGTGATCTCAACCATCAATGGCGACGCCAACATCGGCTTCTACAAGGAACTGGCTGCGGCTGGCGTCTCGGCGGATGACATTCCGGTCGTTGCGTTCTCGGTCGGAGAGGAAGAACTGTCGGGCCTGGATACAACCAACCTTGTGGGCCATCTGGCTGCTTGGAATTACTTTCAGTCGGCGGATACCGACGCCAACACTGAATTTGTTGAAACATGGAAAGCTACCATGGGCGAAGACCGGGTGACCAACGACCCGATGGAGGCACATTACATCGGTTTCAACATGTGGGTTAACGCCGCAACCGAGGCCGGTTCGACCGACGTAGATGCCGTGCGCGCCGCGATGTACGGGCAGGAATTCCCGAACCTGACCGGTGGAACCGCTGTCATGCTGCCGAACCACCATTTGGCCAAGCCGGTTCTGATCGGTGAGATTCAGGAAGACGGCCAGTTCGACATCATCAGCGAAACCGACGTTGTGCCGGGCGACGCCTGGACCGACTTCCTACCGGAATCGGCGGTGCTGGTATCGGATTGGAAAGGGCTGGGCTGCGGTATGTACAACACCGAGACCGAGACCTGCGTTCAGACCCTGTCGAACTACTAACCGACACGCAAGGTGGGTGTGATGCCCGCCTTGCCCCCAAAGACACTCGGGTTTCACCACATGTTACGACTTTTCCTTGCGGGCCTCGCAATTCTATGCGCCCACCTGACCGCCAACGCGCAAGAGGCCGGTCTGCAACCGATCCTGCAAGAGCATCAGGAGATCATCGCCAAAAGCTCACGCAAGACAATCGGGCCCGCGATTGATGCGATTGCCAGCAGCGGGTTGCCGCAAGCGCAGGTGATGCTTGAGACATGGGCCGCCAAGGACGTGTGGATGCGCAAGTCGGACGGCCTGTTCTTTGCAGGCAAAAAGGTCGAAGGCCGGTCGTATGAGCTTACCGATTTCGATACTGGCGAGGTCGTTGGTATTTTCGAGAAATCCAACCTGAAGCAGTTGAAGCCCAATAGCGGCATCCGCGCGATGATTGGCACGGCTCTGGTGCAGTACCAGCTAACAGATCCGGACCGCGCTCGGCGGCTGGCCGCTTTGCAATCCATCCAACGTGACCCCGAACGTGCTTTGCTGGAGCCCCTACGCGCGTCGATTGCCGATGAAGCTGATGCTGATCTGAAAGCTCACAAACAACGGCTCGAACGGTTGCTGACGATTGGATATGACGAAGATACCGCGGCGCGCGTGGCTGCGATTGAGCAGATGTCCGACGATCTGGGCGTGGACGTCCGTGGCGCATTAAATCCACTGATCGCGACGACGCGACAAGCAGCACCGGAACTTCCGTCTAATGTGAATATCGCCGCCGTTTTAGAACCGGGTTCGAGTGATTTGACGCGCGATGAGGCCTATGACTTGCTGGTCACTGGCAATCTGGCGCCCCCACGCTTGTCACGGGATGATATCCGGACAGCTCTTGCGGCCAATATTGACGGGGGTCGCGTTGGTGACATTCCGCTTGCGCAACTGAATACAGATGAAACGCGCGCTCGGGCATATGTAGCCTTGGCAGAGGCAAGGGTCGTTCCCGCCTTGGTAACCGAGGCCGACATAAACACGGCGCTGGCTGAACATGTGTTCATTGATACCTACACGGAACCCTCGCCCGAAGTGACCGCAGCTGCAGTGCAGGCACTTGAACAGATCGAGCTGAAGGTCGGCCTGAACCAGACGCTCGACCTGACACTGGACGCGATCTCATTGGCGTCGATCTATTTCTTGGCAGCCATCGGTCTGGCGATCACCTTCGGCGTGATGGGTGTGATCAACATGGCTCATGGTGAGTTCATCATGATGGGCGCCTATACCGGATACGTGGTGCAGCAGTTCATCCCCGACCACACGCTGTCGATAATCGTCGCCATCCCGATGGCCTTTGCCGTCACCTTCGCGATGGGCGTCGCGATGGAGCGGCTAGTTATCCGCTGGCTCTATGCCCGTCCGCTTGAGACGCTGCTGGCGACCTTTGGCATCTCAATCGCACTGCAACAGCTGGCCAAGAACATTTTTGGCACGCAGGCCCGCCCGCTGACCGCGCCCGGCTGGCTGGATGGGGCGTGGGTGCTGAACGATGTGGTTTCGATCAGTTATATCCGCATCGCGATCTTTGTGCTGGCGACGATCTTTTTGGGACTGTTCCTCTACATTATGAAGCGCACGCGGCTTGGGCTTGAGATGCGCGCGGTGACACAGAACCCACGCATGGCCGGGTCGATGGGTATCAATCCGGGGCGGGTGAATATGCTGACCTTCGGCTTGGGCTCGGGCATCGCCGGGATTGCCGGGGTTGCGATTGGTCTGTTCGCAAAGGTCACGTCCGATCTGGGCAGCGACTATATCGTGCAAAGCTTCATGACCGTGGTTGTTGGCGGCGTCGGAAACATCTGGGGCGCGCTGGCAGGTGCGGGCATGATCGGCTTCCTGCAAAAGGGGATCGAGTGGATGAACCCCTCGAACACCCTCGCCGCGCAAACATACATGATCATCTTCATCATCATTTTCATCCAGTTCCGGCCAAGGGGCATCATTGCCCTCAAAGGTCGTGCGGCGGGGGATTGAGCCATGGAACGCAGCTTTGTCGCCAAAAACCCATCGGTACTGGTCTTTCTGGCCATCCTCTCCCTGTTCACGTTGGGCGTCACCGTCCTGTCCGAAGGGTTCGGGATTGGCGTGATCTCGACCAGCTTTGTCAAAACGCTGGGCAAGACCCTGTGCCTTTGCCTGATCGCTGTGGCCATGGATTTGGTCTGGGGATTTACGGGCATCCTGTCCCTCGGCCATTTCGCGTTCTTCGGGCTGGGCGGCTACATGATCGGCATGTGGCTGATGTATGAACGTACCCGCCTGATCGTGGTGGAGTCGCTCTCCCAAGCCGACATTCCGCCAACATCGGCCGAGGTCGTGGATGCCATCGGCACGCAAATCTTCGGCGTCGTCGGATCGTCCGAATTCCCGCTGATCTGGGCCTTTTCGGACAGCCTGTTCCTGCAACTGGCGCTGGTCGTGCTGGTGCCGGGCCTTCTGGCACTGATCTTTGGTTGGCTGGCGTTCCGCAGCCGGGTCACGGGTGTCTACCTGTCGATCCTGACCCAAGCCATGACATTGGCACTGGCGCTGTACCTGTTCCAGAACGACAGCGGTATGCGTGGCAACAACGGCCTGTCGGGCCTGCAGAACCTGCCGGGCGTCACGGCCTCGCAGGACTTGGTGTCAATCTGGTTCCTCTGGGCCTCAGCGCTGGCCCTGGGGCTGGGCTACATGCTGGCGGCATGGATCGTGGCGGGCAAGTTCGGCTCGGTTATCCGCGGCATCCGCGATAATGAGGCGCGAGTGCGGTTCCTTGGCTATTCGGTCGAGAATTACAAGCTGGCTGTCTTCACATTGACCGCCTGCATCGCCGCCATCGCGGGCGCGCTGTATTATCCGCAGGCGGGGATCATCAACCCCGAGGAGATGGCCCCCATTGCCTCGATATATCTTGCCGTCTGGGTCGCCATCGGCGGGCGTGGTCGCCTGTATGGAGCGGTCATCGGCGCGGCGTTTGTCAGCCTGCTCAGCACATGGTTCACAGGTGGACAAGCGCCGGACATCCCACTTGGGTTCTACACGATCAAATGGGTCGACTGGTGGCAGGTGCTGCTGGGCGTCTCATTCGTGCTGGTAACCCTGTTCGCACCAAAGGGTATTGGAGGGCTATTCGACCTCTGGACCAACCACCGCGCGCCGCAACGCTACGGTGCCCCGCTTGGACCCGATGAAAGCGCATTGCGCGAAATGGAGGCCTTGGAATGAGCACTCTGCTGGAGGTCAGCGGCGTTTCAGTCACCTTCGACGGGTTCCGCGCCATCAACAACCTGTCCTTCCAGATTGGCAAGGCCGAGCTTCGCGCGGTTATCGGGCCGAACGGGGCAGGTAAAACGACCTTCATGGATATTGTCACCGGCAAGACCCGGCCTGACGAGGGCCGGGTAACCTGGGGTGAGAAATCCGTTTCCCTGCTGCGAATGAGCGAGGCCAAGATCGCGCAAGCCGGCATCGGGCGTAAGTTCCAGAAACCCACCGTGTTCGAGGACCAGACCGTGCAGGAAAACCTGCTGATGGCGTTGAAGAATAAACGGGGCTGGCTGGGTGTGCTGTTCTATCGCCCTTCGACGGATCATCTGGAGAAGGTCGAGGAACTGGCCGCTGAGATTGGCCTGTATGGCGAACTGCTCCGCAAATCCGGCGAACTAAGCCACGGACAAAAGCAATGGTTGGAAATCGGGATGCTACTGGCGCAGGAACCACGTCTGTTGCTAGTGGACGAACCCGCCGCCGGGATGACCTCGCAAGAACGCGAACACACAACCGACCTGCTGGTACAGGCCGCCAAGACCCGCGCCGTCGTGGTTGTGGAACATGACATGGAGTTCGTCCGCCGCCTGAATTGTCGGGTCACGGTTCTGCATGAAGGCTCGGTTCTGGCCGAAGGTTCGCTGGATCATGTCACATCAAATCAGGATGTCATCGACGTTTATCTGGGGCGCTAAACAATGCTGAAACTGACCGATCTGACCCTGCATTACGGGCACTCGCAAATCCTCAACTGTATCTCGTTGGAGGCCGCGCGAGGAGAGGTGACTTGCGTGATGGGCACCAATGGTGTGGGCAAGACCAGCCTGATCAAGGCGATCTCGGGCACGCATCCGCGCTCGGGCGGCGATCTGATGCTGAATGACGAGGCCCTGCCGCCTCTGCCAGCCCATCGCATGGCGTGGAAAGGCGTGGCCTATGTGCCGCAGGGGCGCGAGATTTTCCCGTTGCTGACTGTGCGCGAAAATCTGGAAACCGGTTTTGCCTGCCTGTCAGCAAGCGAACATTTCGTTCCGGACGAGATCTTCGATATGTTCCCGGTGCTGAAGAAAATGCAGAACCGGCGCGGGGGTGATCTGTCGGGTGGCCAGCAACAGCAACTTGCCATCGCCCGGGCGCTGATCGCCAAGCCTCAACTTTTGCTGCTGGACGAACCAACCGAAGGCATTCAGCCCAACATCATCCAGCAGATCGGCGAAGTAATTCGTCACCTCCGAACCAAAGGAGAGATGGCCATCATTCTGGTCGAGCAGTATTTCGATTTCGCCTATGATCTTGCCGACAAGTTCATCGTCCTGCGGCGCGGCGCGGTCCTGATGCAAGGCACGCGGGACGAGCTATCGCGGGAACAGGTTCTGCAAGGCGTAACGGTTTGACATTCATAAAGGAACCAGCCTATTGAGCGGCGAGAAGCTTCAGGGTTTAAGGGGCGCAATTTAGCACTCCAGCTAGGCTTTGTTGCGCGAAGAGCCTGAAGCCCGGACTTCCCTTTTCCCCGGACGTACTTATCCTGTGGGCTCTGTGACCGGTATGCCGAGCGCGGTGTAGCTGTTCAGGACGGCTGCACGGATTGGGAGTTCGGCGACTGGACGCTCGAAGTCGCGCGCCATGAGGCTCTGCCCCAACAGCTTCACGCAGTGCATCTTCGTTTCGGCGCGACTGCGGCGGTGGTATCCGCTCCAATTTCGCCAGATGGCACGGCCAAGGTATTTCGAGGCGCACAGCGCCTCGTTACGGGCGATAGCGCCTGCTGTCGATGGCTTTCGCGGTTTTGCGTTCTTGCGCGGCGGGATAACGGCGTGGGCACCCCGGTTTGCGATGGCATCGTGGCATTTGCGCGTGTCATACGCCCCGTCTGCGGTGACCGAGGCGATCTCGACATCGACCGGGATCTGGCTGAGTAGTTCAGGCAGCATGGGCGCATCACCGATGTTGTTACCGGTGATTTCGATGGCGCGGATCTCCAGCGTCTGTTCGTCAACGCCGATGTGGATCTTGCGCCAGAGACGGCGTTTCGCGCGGCCATGCTTGCGGGCATGCCATTCGCCTTGGCCCTCCGCCTTGAAGCCGGCGCTGTCGATCAGAAGGTTCAGGGAACCTTGCTAGCCGCGATAGGGTATGGAAACCGCCAGGGTCTTCTGGCGCCTGCTCAGCGTGCTGAAATCCGGCACCGACCAGTCGAGGCCGACCAGGCGCAGCAGGCTCTCCACGAAGTCCGTGGTCTGCCTGAGGGCCATGCCGAAGAGGACCTTCATCGTCGTCAGGCATGTCTGAATCGCAGCGCCGCTATACTGCGGCTGCCGGCCTTGCTTACCGGTCGGCGGTGGTACCCAAACCATGTCCGGATCAAATCAGATCGCCAGGGAGCCACGTTGCTTGAGGGCTTCATTGTAGGCTGGCCAGTTCTTGGTCTTGTAGCTCGGCGGGATAGGTCTGCTCATGCAGTCCAGCTACCACGCTGGATTCACAAGATGAATCCCTCACCCAGCCTTTGCGCAACAAAGCCAATCAACAGCTAAAAGAATATCTGACGGCCTCTTCTGACAGTTTGAGGTACGAACCTCAAAAAAATCTGGACATGAGGTGCGTACCTCAAATAGCCTTGGAAGTATGCCGCGATTCGCACATCCTCGATTGACGGCGCAAAAAGGGAGGAATGGATGACTTACACAAAACTGGCCTCGGCCAGCGCAATAGTCCTTGCCGCTACTACTCTTTCTACCAAGGCAAATGCTGAAGATCTGACGCTATGTTGGGCTGCATGGGACCCGGCCAACGCGCTTGTCGAACTATCAAAAGAATTCGAAGCAGAATCCGGCCACACGATGAACTTCGAATTTGTTCCCTGGCCAAATTTTGCGGACCGGATGCTGAATGAGCTGAATTCCGGTGGTAAGCTCTGCGATCTGCTTATTGGTGACAGCCAATGGATCGGCGGTGGCGCTGAAAATGGCCACTATGTCAAACTGAACGACTTCTTCGATGCTGAAGGCATCAGCATGGACGATTTCGCGCCGGCCACTGTCTACGCCTATTCAACTTGGCCCAAGGGCACACCCAATTACTATGCCCTGCCTGCGATGGGCGATGCGAATGGCTGGTTCTATCGCAAGGACTGGTTCGAAAATCCTGAAATCCAAGCTGCATACAAGGAGGCGACTGGTCAGGACCTACGTGAACCTCAGTCTCAGAAAGAGTTGTTGCAGATCGCGCAGTTCTTCCAGGGCCGTGAGATCGACGGCAAGACAGTCTACGGGGCAGCTATCTTTACCGAACGCGGCTCGGAAGGGATCACCATGGGTGTGACCGGAGCACTGTATCCTTGGGGCTTTAAATACGAAAACACCCCAGGCTCATATGACATGGAAGGCGCCGTAAACTCACCCGAAGCGGTAGAGGCGCTGGAATTCTATAAGGAGTTCTACGAAACGGCGACGCCTCCGGGATATACCAACTCTTACATGGGTGAGAGCTTGGACGCCTTCAAGTCCGGTCAGGTCGCCATGGCCATGAACTGGTTTGCGTTCTTCCCAGGTCTCTATGCTGACCCCAATACCGGCGGTGACAAGATCGACTTCTTTGTGAACCCACCGCAAAATCAGGCAGGTTCGACACTGGGCGGACAAGGTATCTCTGTTGTCAGCTACTCTGACAAACAGGACGCTGCACTTGAGTACATCAAGTGGTTCGCACAGCCTGAAGTGCAGGCCAAGTGGTGGGAGCTAGGCGGCTACTCGGCGCATAACTCTGTGCTGGAAGATCCTGGTTTCGTGGACAGCCAACCGTTTGCCGGTGACTTCCTGGAAGCAATGGCTGGGGTTCAGGATTTCTGGCAAGAGCCTGCCTATGCAGAACTCCTGCTGGCCATGCAGAAACGCATCCACGACTACGTCGTTGCTGATCAAGGTACAGCTCAAGAAGCGCTTAATCTTTTGATCGAAGATTGGACTGAAGTCTTCGAAGACGAAGGAAAGCTGTAGTCCGGACACAGGCAGGAGCGGGCGCAATCCCGCTCCACCTTCACCCGTGAGTCCTAAACCAACAAGAACTGGCAAAGAGATGTCTGACCGGACCGTAGATCGTGTTGCCCAGGCAACGCCCGAGCGAGTTGCGCGAAAAATCCGAGGTTTATCCGACCGCGCAATCGCCTGGATATTCATCTCCCCAACGATATTTCTATTGCTGGCGATCAACATCTTTCCGTTGATCTGGACCATCCAACTGAGCTTTACCAACTACAAGGCCAACAGGATCGGGCGTGAAGTCAAAGATATCGGGCTCAGGAATTACGAGCGTATTCTGACAGACTCGGACACCTGGCTAAATATGCAGGCGACGGCGCACTTCCTGTTCTGGACGATCTTTTTCCAGGTCTTGATCGGGTTTACTTTGGCCTGGTTGATCAACAAGAAATTCAAGGGCAACGATCTTTGGACCACGATCATCGTGCTGCCGATGATGCTGTCTCCTGCAGTCGTCGGGAACTTCTGGAAGTTCCTGTATCAACCTCAAATCGGGCTGTTTAACTACATCGTGTCATGGTTCACAGGCAAAGATCCATCGAGCTTTGAAATGCTGGGATCCGTTACTTTGGCCCCTTGGGCGATCGTTATTGTCGACACCTGGATGTGGACCCCCTTCGTGATGCTAATCTGTCTGGCCGGGCTGCGCAGCATTCCCGATTACATCTACGAGGCGGCTGAGATCGACAGGGCCAGCAAGCTGCGGCAGTTCTTTACGATCACCATCCCGATGGTCCTGCCGTTCCTGATGCTTGCCGTGCTGTTTCGAGGGATCGAGAACTTCAAGATGTTCGACCTGGTGGTTCAGCTAACCGGCGGAGGGCCCGGTTCTGTAACGGAACTCACCTCAATCAATCTCAAGCGGGAGGCGTTTGAGAAGTGGCGTACGGGCTACGCCTCGGCCTATGCGATCATCCTTTTCGTCACCGTGTTCGGCCTTGCGTCGATCTACGTCAAAGCCTTGAACAAGGTGAAACAGAGATGAGCAGTTTTTCCGTAACCGAACCTTCGAACCGTTCCAAGTGGATCGCCGGTTTTCTGGTCATCACTTATGCGCTGATCACAATGATCCCGCTGGTTTGGATTTTACTGACAGGTTTCAAGTCTCCAGCCGATGCGATCAGCTACCCACCCAAAGTGGTCTTTGACCCAACGCTTGAAGGGTATGTAAATCTCTTCACCACGCGCACGCGGCAGACGCAGGAGTTTTTGGAAGCGAACCCGCCGCAGAACTGGGCCGATGAGATCGTCCGCCAATACGACATGGTGATTGTCGGGCCATCAAAGTTTGGCGAGCGCTTTATGAATTCGGTTATCATCGGATTTGGCTCGACGTTCTTGAGTATCTTCCTTGGTACGCTGGCCGCCTATGCGTTCAGCAGGTTCAAGGTCCCGCTCAAGGACGACCTTTTGTTCTTTATCCTGAGTACAAGGATGATGCCACCGGTCGCTGTCGCCATCCCAATCTTCCTGATGTTCAGAAACCTTGGATTAAGCGACACGCATCTGGGGATGATCCTGCTGTATACGGGCGTGAATATTTCCTTGGCGGTCTGGTTGCTAAAAGGCTTCATCGACGAAATCCCAAGAGAGTACGAAGAAGCCGCGCTCATAGATGGCTACACGAGGTTTCAGGCGTTTTACAAAGTGGTGCTGCCGCAAGCCGCGACCGGCATAGCCTCAACAGCTATCTTTTGCCTGATCTTCGCCTGGAATGAGTACGCGTTTGCCGTGCTGCTGACATCCGCGAACGCGCAGACTGCACCACCGTTCATCCCAACCATTATCGGTATTGGCGGCCTGGACTGGCCTGCAGTGGCGGCAGGTGCCACGATCTTCCTGATCCCTGTCATGATTTTCACCATCCTGATGCGCAAACACCTGCTGCGTGGGATCACATTCGGAGCCGTGCGCAAATGAGCGAGTTTCTTACCGGATTGATGCGTTTTCGCCGGGGCCCATGGGAGATGATCGCGACCATCCTCATCGCTCTGGGTGTCTTCATGCTTATGCAGCCCTTTGTCCTTTGGGCCTTCACATATTCTTTCATCGTCACGCTGATCGGAACCGTCATGTTCATCATCGTCAGCCATTTCCCGGAGTAGAAATGGCCCAGATCGTAGTTAAAAACGTAAAGAAGATGTTCGGCGATTTCACGGCTGTCCGCGAAAGCTCGTTCACGATTGAGGACGGTGAGTTCTTCATGTTGCTAGGGCCATCCGGCTGCGGAAAGACGACGACGCTGCGGATGATCGCAGGCTTGGAACTTCCGACGTCGGGTGAAATCTACCTGGACGGCGAGGAGATCAGCCAGCGCCCCCCATCGGAGCGAGACATTGCCTTCGTGTTCCAGATGTTTGCGCTGTATCCGCACATGAACGTGCGAAAAAATATCAGCTACCCCCTGATATCGCAGGGCATGCCGCGTGCTGCTGTCAAAGCCAAAGTAGAAGAAGTCGCGGGAATTCTGGGGATCAAGGACATCCTCGATAGCCCGGTAGGTGGGTTGTCAGGCGGCGATAGGCAGCGCGTGGCGCTTGGACGCGCGATTGTTCGCGAACCCAAGGCGTTCATGATGGACGAACCTCTTGGTGCCCTGGATGCCGAATTTCGTGAGCACATGGCCGAAGAACTGCGCGCGCTTCATGATCGCATGGGGGCGACCACTGTTTACGTCACACATGATCAGCTGGAAGCCATGCAAATGGGGGACAAGATCGTGGTGATGAACAACGCTGTGATCGAGCAATTCGGCACACCTCAGGAAATCTACGACAAACCAGCTACGATGTTCGTTGCAGATTTTATCGGGTCTCCTTCGATGAACTTCCTGCCGTTTCAGGGAAAGGTCGCGCCTGGCTCGGAAACGGTGCGACTGAATGGTCACGACGAAGCCGTACCCACACTGTTGGAAGGGGCGGAAGGTGACTTGGTTTTCGGTGTTCGCCCTGAGCATGTTTTTCTGTCGGATGCCAGCGCCTACCGAGCCAAGGTCCTGGCCGCAGAATATCTTGGAACCACCCAGATCGTGACGCTGCAAAGCCCGAACGGAGAGCTGAAAGCCCGCATTGATGCGCGCGAAACCGTTAACCCCGGCGAGACGGTTGGCTTGAAGTTCCGCTCATCCGCAGTGACCCTTTTCGAAAATTCTACCGGACGCGCGTTGAGGTCCGCTCTGAACGACGAGGTACTAAGCAATGGCTGAAGTCGTTCTGGAAAACATTTCGAAGTCATTCGGCGAAATCAAAGCGGTGGATGATATCTCAATGACGATCCCCAACGGTGCCTTTGTGGTTTTGTTGGGTCCGACGGGCGCGGGAAAAACAACGACGCTGAGATTGATATCCGGGCTTGAGAAACTGGATTCCGGAACGGTGCGCATTGCCGGGCGTGACGTTGGGATAGATACACCTGCCCAGCGTGATGTGGCGATGGTCTTCCAGCAATACTCGCTGTACCCCCATATGACGGTGCGTGAGAACCTGTCCTTCCCTCTGAGGTCACCGATCCTGAAGACGCCAGAGGATGAGATCGCCAGGAAGGTCAACGAAGTCTCGGAGATCCTGCAGATCCCGCACAAGCTGGACAACAAAGCCACTGAACTGTCTGGCGGCGAAATGCAGCGCGTTTCAATTGGACGGGCACTGGTGCGCGATCCCCAGATTTTCCTGATGGACGAGCCGCTCAGCTCTTTGGACGCCAAGCTTCGGGCGGATTTGCGGGTCGAACTGAAAAGGATTCAGGCCGATCTGGGATCAACCTTGCTTTACGTGACCCACGATCAGGTCGAAGCCATGACAATGGCTACGCATATCGGCGTTTTAGAGAACGGCCGGTTGGTTCAATACGGGACACCCCGGGATATCTACGAAAACCCGGGCAGTGTTTACGTTGCCAGCAGGTTGGGTCTGCCGCGAATCAACATCCTGCCGTCCGAGTTGTTCGGAGGCGATCACAAAGGACCACAGATTGGTCTTCGCCCGGAAAACATCATTGAAGGCGAGGGCAGTGAAGCGCGTGTCATACGTGCCGAACATCTGGGCGACCAAACACGGCTGCACCTGGACCTGAATGGCCACCCGGTTGTCACCCTGATTGATATTCATCAGGATTACCCCTCTGGAAAAATTATAAAAATTCGCCCCCATAACCCGTTGTATTTTGACGCGTCTGGCGCGCGCGTGAATTAAGGAGCAAAAGCATGGCCCAGTTCCTCAACACAAAAGAAACCCTGGTAACCGAGGCGATAGATGGCCTTTTGGCTTCCTCAGGCGGGCAGCTTACACGGCTGGACGGATACCCGCATATCAAGGTTGTCTACCGGTCGGATTGGGACAAGTCGAAAGTCGCCTTGGTTTCTGGCGGAGGGTCTGGTCACGAGCCCGCCCATGCAGGTTTCGTTGGCGCCGGTATGTTGACAGCCGCGGTCTGCGGCGAAGTTTTCGCCTCACCCTCGGTCGAGGCAGTTCTGGCGGGCATTCTTGCGGTCACGGGTGAGGCCGGGTGCCTGCTTATCGTCAAAAATTACACCGGTGATCGATTGAATTTTGGACTGGCGGCTGAACGCGCCCGTGCATTGGGCCGCAAAGTAGAGATGGTCGTAGTTGATGATGACATCGCCTTGCCCGACCTTCCGCAACCACGTGGCGTGGCAGGTACGTTATTGGTGCACAAAATTGCCGGAGCGCTTGCTGAAGGGGGTGCCGATCTGGACACCGTTACCAAAGCAGCAAGAAGTACCATAGCAAAGGTTGTCAGCATCGGAATGAGCTTGGACACCTGCACTGTTCCGGGCTCTCCAAAAGAAGACCGGATTGCCCCTGGCAAAGCGGAACTCGGCTTGGGCATCCACGGCGAGCCCGGTGTACAACAAGTCGAATTTTCAAATGCTGTATCGGCCATGTCCACGGTGGTGGAGAAGCTGAAGCAAAGGGTGGGTGCCGGGCATTGTGTAGCGTTGGTCAACAACCTGGGCTCTACAACTCCTCTGGAAATGGCTGTCCTCACGCATGCGTTGTCCGAAACTGGTATTGCCCACCATATCATTGGCCCGGCACCGATGATGACGTCGCTGGATATGCACGGGTTTTCGGTATCCATTCTGCCTGTGGATCAGGACGAATTGTCAGCTCTTGAAGCACCTGTTGATCTGGCCGCATGGCCCGGCGTCAATTCCATCGACCCGATCAAAGTAGCCCCGTTGCCTGATGGCCTGACACCAATCGATCCAATCCCTTCGAACAATCCCACCACGAGGGAAACGATCACCCGCTTATCTGAGCTGCTCATCAACGCAGAGAAGTCTCTGAACGAGCTGGACGCGAAGTCCGGAGATGGCGATACAGGAAGCACACTGGCCACCGCCGCAAGAGCATTGCAAGGTAGCCTTGACCGCATGCCTCTTGCTGATCTGACGCAACTGTTTCCGGCGTTGGGCAATGAGTTAAGCCAGACAATGGGCGGGTCGTCCGGTGTGATACTCGCAATCTTCTTCAATGCAGCCGGAGATGCCTGTGCAAGCGGGGCTTCGGTATCGAAGTCTCTGGTCGAAGGCCTGAATCGCGTGAGCCAGGTTGGGGGTGCCAAGGTCGGTGACCGGACAATGATTGACGCTCTGGCACCTGCACTTGCCGCCCTCCCGTCTGGACTGACCGATGCGGCCGAGGCTGCCCGCGAAGGCGCGAACAACACCGCGAATATTCGTCGTGCGAAGGCAGGCCGCGCGGCCTATGTTCCCGAAGAAAACCTAGTTGGACATAACGATCCCGGTGCCGAGGCTGTTGCTTTGTTGTTTGAAGGCTTGGCGCGGGAGATTGAGGGCTGAAGAACACGTGGAAGACCAAAAACAAAAACTAGAATTGGTGAAAAAGCCAACCGTCAACGACCTCGCGCGCGTCGCCGGTGTCAGTCTGGCGACTGTTGACCGGGTCTTGAACAGACGCCCCGGTGTGCGGGCCGTTACCGTACAGAAAGTACAAAAGGCAATTGACGAGCTGGGGTATGTGCGCGACACCGCTGCGGCCAACCTTGCGCGAAACCGAGTTTACAACTTCCTCTTTGTTCTGCCGGACACGGACAACGAGTTTGTGGAGGCAATCAGCAGTCAGATCGCAGAACAGTCACGTGACCAATTTATCGAGCGAACTCGCATTGCGATAAAAAAGGTAGCTCCGTTTGAGCCGCAAGATATCGTCAATATTTTGGATGCTGTCGCCAGTTCGGATGTTGATGGCGTTGCCGTTTTTGGGCCCGAAACGCCTTCTGTTCGTGATGCTGTAAAAAGGCTCAGGGACAAAGGCGTTCCGGTGGTTGCGTTGGTGTCTGACTTGCCGAGTTCTGAGCGAGACCACTTTGTAGGAATTGATAACGTTTCGGCAGGGCGAACCGCAGCTCAGCTGATGGGACGATTTGTGCATCGTGACGGCAAGGTTTTGGTACTTACAGGATCCCGTTTGGCACGTGACCACCTAGAGCGCCGTCAAGGCTTTGATCTAGTTGTAGCTGAGGAATTTCCACACCTCGAAGTCGTAGCGTCTGTTGAGGGCCGGGATGACCCGGATCTGATTTACAAGATGATGCCCGAGATCTTTGAAACCTACCCGGATCTGGTTGGAATTTATTCCTCCGCAGCAGGCAATGCAGGACTGATTCAATTTCTTTCAGAAAACAAGCTCAGCAAAGATCTGGTGATCATAGCTCATGAGCTTACTCCGCTTAGTCGTGAGGCGCTTACGCTCGGTACATTTGACGCTCTTATCTCGCAAGACACTGGGCACATTGTTCGTTCAGCCGTCCGTCTGCTGCGTGCAACTTCAGACAAAGTGCCATTCAACAAAGCACAGGAACGTATCCGTATCGACATCTATCTGAAGGAAAATTTACCGCCATAGAGACTCAGGTTTTGGGGAGGAAATTCAATGAAGACAATCAAAGGTCCAGCTTTGTTTCTTGCACAATTTGCCGGGGACGAAGCGCCGTTCAATTCGTGGGGCGCGATCACTAAATGGGCGGCTGACTGTGGATACAATGGCGTTCAGGTTCCCAGTTGGGATGGCCGGTTGTTCGACCTCGAACAGGCCGCATCCAGCGTCGGTTACTGCGATGAGTTCAAAGGCAAGGCCCAAGAAAATGGCGTCGAAGTCACCGAGCTTTCAACGCATCTTCAGGGTCAGCTTGTTGCCGTTCACCCAGCCTATGACAGTGCGTTTGATGGCTTTGCAGCGGAAAGCGTCAGAGGAAACCCTAAAGCCCGTCAAGAATGGGCCGTAGACCAGGTCAACAAAGCGCTATCCGCTTCGAAAAATTTAGGCATTTCGGCACATGCGACATTCTCAGGCGCGTTGGCATGGCCATATGTCTATCCTTGGCCGCAGCGCCCTGCCGGTTTGATTGAAACGGCATTTGATGAGCTTGCGCGCCGTTGGGTGCCCATCCTGAATCACGCCGATGAATGCGGTGTCGATGTCTGCTACGAAATTCACCCCGGAGAGGACCTCCACGATGGTGTGACCTACGAGATGTTTCTCGAGCGGACAGGCAATCACCCACGGGCCTGCATGCTATACGACCCGTCGCATTACGTGCTGCAATGCCTCGACTATCTGGACAACATCGACATCTACAAAGATCGAATTCGGATGTTCCATGTCAAAGATGCCGAGTTCAACCCGACCGGGCGGCAAGGTGTTTATTCCGGGTATCAAAGCTGGGTAGATCGGGCCGGGCGGTTCCGCTCACTGGGCGATGGTCAGGTGGATTTCGGTGCAGTTTTCTCAAAAATGGCCGCGAATGACTTTGATGGCTGGGCTGTGGTCGAATGGGAATGCTGCCTCAAACACCCCGAGGATGGAGCGCGTGAAGGTGCTCAATTTGTGTCAGATCACATCATCCGTGTGACCGAGAAAGCCTTTGATGATTTCGCCGACGGTGGCGCTGACGAAGCCGCCAATCGTAAAATGCTGGGGATTGAGTGATGGTCACAGGACGCAGTGAAGAAACCTCAGGACGCATTCGGCTTGGCATGGTTGGCGGCGGAAACGACGCCTTCATAGGGGGTGTTCATCGCATCGCCGCGCGATTGGACGACAAGTTCGAGCTGGTTGCCGGTGCTTTGTCTTCGACGCCAGAGAAATCTCTTGAAAGTGGTCAGGCATTGGGGCTCGAACGGGTCTATGAAGACTTCAAACAAATGGCGATTAGGGAAGCCCGACTGAAATCTGGGATCGAGGCAGTCTCAATTGTCACGCCAAATCACGTTCATTATGCAGCCGCACGTGAGTTCCTGAAACGCGGTATTCATGTAATTTGTGACAAGCCTCTCACCTCGACCCTTGCCGATGCGAAAAAGCTGGTCAAAGCAACAGAAAGTGCGAATGCCCTATTCATTTTGACCCACAATTACACAGGCTATCCAATGGTTCGGCAGGCGCGTGAAATGGTTGCCAACGGCGACATTGGCAAGATCCGCGTGGTTCAGGTTGAATACCCACAGGATTGGCTGACCGAGCAGCAGGATTTCAAACAGGCGGAATGGCGAACCGATCCCGAACGCTCGGGCGCGGGTGGATCAACCGGTGACATCGGAACTCATGCATACAACCTTGCCTGCTTCGTGACCGGGCTAAAAGCGGAAAGCCTTGCGGCAGACTTGCAGGCCTTTGTGCTGGGGCGCAAAGTCGATGACAACGCCCACGTCTTACTTCGCTTCAAAGGCGGAGCGCGCGGTATGCTGTGGTCTTCTCAGGTGGCTCCCGGCAACGAAAACGCACTTCGTTTGCGCGTCTATGGCGAAAAAGGCGGGTTGGAGTGGGCTCAGGAAGATCCCAATTACCTGTGGTTCACGCCATACAACGAACCAAAGCGTCTAATCACACGAAATGGAGCTAGTGCTGCTGATGCAGCCAACCGGTTGAGTAGAGTTCCTCCGGGACATCCCGAGGGATATCTTGAGGGGTTCGCGAATATCTATGGAGAGGCTGCTGAAGCGATCCAAGCTTTCCGAAATGGTATTTCACCTGACGCTTCGGTTGTTTATCCAACAGTCTATGACGGGCTCAATGGCGTTAAATTTGTGGCCGCGTGCGTGCAAAGCTCTTCAAGGAATGCGGCTTGGATCGACTTAGCTTAGAATCTGGTTGTGGGCATAGGGCAGAAGGGGGTTGTCACGTTAACTTGCCGTTTAATGAAAGTGTCGCAAACTCTTGGAACGACCAAAGGAAAATACGAGCGAAAAACTCTAACTACAAACGGCAGGAAAATCGGGTTTCAGAGCAGGCCCAAAACCGAAGTTTTTTATCCCGGCCATGCAAAAGTCTGCGAAAACCTCATCAGCGCATCGAGAGCCGGCGAGTATTTTCGGCCAGGGACTGTAAAGGCCGCGATAGTTCTTGAAACTTCTGGCTCCACAAGCGGGCGCTGCAACAAGCCCGGCAGAGTAACCGAATACTCAGGCATGAAAGCAAAACCAATGCCTGCAGCAACCATTGCTTGTACCCAATCTTCGCGCTCAGAACGGAAGCGAGCGTAAAGTTCCACTCCTTTTGACTGACAAACGGACATTACCATCTCGCGCAACTCGCAAGCCAAACGATCTACATAGTTTTCTCGAGATAAATCTTGGAGCGAAATTGAGTTTAGTTGTCCAAGGCGGTGCTCCGGCGGAAAAACAACCACATATCTTTCGACGTAAAGTGGTCTAGCCCTAAACTCTTCATCCAGTTCTTCAGTCAGCGTCATCAAAGCGACATCGATATCACCATCAGAAAGTTTTTTCTTGAGATCCGACGCGCTTGCTTCATTGACTGACAACTCCAAGCCGCTGTGGTTTTTCTCGAATTGAGCCAGAAACCGTGCAAGGCGAACGTGCCCAATTGTTGAAAGGACACCTAAGCGCAACGGCACCTTTTCAAGCAAACGAAAATTCTGAGCCAGCGCTTGTGTAGCTTCTGCTTCGTCAACGATGTGCTGTAGATGCGGCAGCATTGACTTTCCAAAGTCGCTGACCAAAATTTTCCGGCCTTCCCGATGAAAAACCTGTGCGCCAAGTTCGGTCTCTAATGACTTGACGCCCTTGGAAAGCGCTGGTTGGCTTACATTGCATTCTGCGGCAGCTTTGGTGAAATTCAGATGCTTTGCGGCAGATAAGACATATCTAATCTGAGACATCTCCATATTGGGGCACCTCGTCACTGATGGCGAAAGACAATCACAACGCAGGATACACCGTTTTATCCAAACCTGGAGTTATTAAGTCATAAGGTATCGATAGTTCCCCGAGCCGACGCTCCATAGTGTAATAGATGCACTGGTTTTGATTGTTCGGAAAGGGAACGAGATGTCTGTTTTTATGGTCGAAAGAAACCTCAAGGGTATCACCATGGATGACTTGGGTGCTGCTCAAAAAGCCGCGATAGCAACAGCACAGAAAATGACAGCAGATGGCGACAAAATCAGCTATGTTCGTTCAACATTTGCTCCCGAAGACGGGCGCTGCATGTGCTTGTTTGATGGTGAAAGTGCCGATCAAGTTCGTCGATTGAATGATACCGCCGGACTTCCTTACGACAAGGTCGTGGCGGCAATGGATCTTACCCCGTGACGACTTCTGAGCTTTGGAGTTGTGATTGGGCCCTGAGTACGTGCTCTAGGGCCCTCAGCAATGGTTGAACAGTTTGCAGAGAAATGCAGGTTCGTCCACAGAACGTGAGTTCAATCATCTCCAGATTTAGCACGCGCGGTGAATGGCCTGTCTGGCGAGCAGCGGCGCAGCATCCAGACCAGACGGCCAAGGGCAGCAAAGGGCCGTACTTGCATCGCATAGCGACCCCGATCGCGAACGTACTGCACCGCATCCGAGTTCAGCCTCGAGCCCTTTCCACCATTTGGTTGACGAGTAATCTCGCAGACGATAGCCAGTGTTCTATGGTAAACACTTCGATCATCGCAATGACTTGGTGGCTGGCCTCCTGACAGGGTGGCCCGATGACCAAACGTATTCCGAGGCCGCCGCATGGGCGGCCTTTTGTTTTCCGAGCTTCCCGATGCTCCGTATCCCGTTTCATGAGAAGACGCAAATGAACAGACCAACCATTCTGACAGGTGACCGCACCACAGGACCGCTTCACATCGGGCACTATGCAGGCTCGCTTGCAAACCGGCTGCGCAATCAGGGCAGTCATGAACAATTTCTGCTGCTGGCGGATACTCAAGCCCTAACCGACAACGCCCATGACCCGGAGAAGGTGCGGCGCAGCGTGATGGAGGTCGCGCTGGACTATTTGGCCGTGGGCATTGATCCCTGTCGCACCACCATCTGCCTGCAATCGCATCTTCCGGCGTTGGCGGAGCTGTCGATGCTCTACCTGAACTTCGTCACGGTCGCGCGGCTCGAACGGAACCCGACGATCAAGGACGAAATTCGCGTGCGCGGGTTCGGACGGGATATTCCCGCCGGATTTCTGTGTTATCCGGCGGCACAGGCGGCGGACATCACAGCCTTCAAGGCGACGGTCGTGCCGGTCGGCGAGGATCAGGCCCCGTTGATCGAGCAAACGAACGAGATCGTGCGGCGCATCAACGCAACCTCAGGCCACGCCGTGTTGCCCGAGGCGCGGGCGATCATCCCCAGGGTGGGCCGGTTGCCCGGTATCGACGGCAAGACCAAGATGTCGAAATCTGGTGGCAACGCCATTGCGCTGTCCGCGTCGTCCGAGGAGATCCGAAATGCTGTCAGGGCGATGTTTACCGATCCGAACCATTTGCGGGTCGAAGACCCCGGCTGCATCGAGGGCAATGTCGTCTTTACCTATCTCGACGCCTTCGATCCGGACCAGGACGGGCTTGCCGAGCTCAAGGCCAAGTATCAGAGAGGCGGGCTTGGCGATAGCAAGATCAAGGCGCGTCTGGAAGCTATCCTTCAGGAGCTCATCGCCCCAATTCGCGAGCGTAGGGCACAGCTCTCCCAGGACCGGGGATACGTCCTTGAGGTAATCAAAGAGGGCACGGAACGGGCGCGAGAGCGCACCGAGGCGACAAGGCGCGATGTTGTGAGTGCCCTGGGTCTGTTCCAGTTGTAGGTGACCAGTGGCGGGCGAGCCGGGTGAAGGTCTGTTTCGCCCGCGACCATGCGTACGACGGGCCTTCGTTTTTGCGTTTGCAGCGAACGGCAGGTTCGACGGATCGCAGTGCAGAGGAGTGGATCTTCGGAAAATGACTGGAATGGGCCGTCCATTGTAGGACCAACGGCAGCGACGCACGCTTCGCACGTATTTGGGCCGACCGCAGCAATTTGCACTCTGGGCTCGAAGCCGTCTTCCAAGCATTTTTGATTAACGTCAGCTTTCGGGTCATTTGCAGCCGCTGACTCCCTGCGATTTGGATGGCAAGGTCACGCATTTTGCGGTTGGGTCACACCTTTCTGATTCAAGTCACATAATATCAATGATTTAGCCCTGGCATGTGTCACGCCTTTATTGGCGGCGGCCACAGATTTTAGAGATCCGAACTCTCACTTTGTTCAACAGAAGCGGACCGAACTTCCTCGTGCCGCAGTGAGCAATTGAGGTTGATATGCCCAAGTTGACACAAGATCAGCTGGCGGAGCGGTGGCACATGTCGCCGCGGACGCTGGAGCAGTGGCGCTGGCTCGGAAAGGGCCCCAGGTTTGTGAAGATCGGCGCGCGCGTTTTATACGATGAAGGCGTGATCGAAGCCTTTGAGGAGGCGCAGGTCTGCCAGAATACATGCGGACCGATTTCCGGGGAGGGTGTGTAATGGCAAAGTCCTTCCCCTCACACAAAGTCAAATCGCACCTTGTCTACACAGTCTGGGAGGTGGCGGACGTTTTAGGCTGCCATCGCCAGACCGTCATTCGCTGGATTGGGAACAACGGACTTGCGGCTGATACCAGCAGCAAGCCCTGGTTGATCGAAGGACATGTGCTCAAGGACTTCCTCGGACAAAGACAACGCAAGGCGCGGTGCAAGTTGGCATTGCATCACTGCTACTGCCTCAGCTGCAGAGGTCCGCGCGAACCCGACGGCAAGATCGCTGACTATGTTCAGGAAACAGCTTCCAGCGGCCGCCTAACCGCCCTCTGTCCGACGTGTGGTGCGGTCATGAACAAGATCATTCGCCGTTCAGATCTGGAAGCCATTCAGGCCAAACTGGAGGTCACACTTCAACAAGCCTCCCCAAGATTAGTGTCCTGTACCGAACCCCATTCAAAAGTGACCTTGAAAGAGGAGCCAGAGACCCATGCCAAAACACACCTCGGATAACCTGCGCATCAAGCGTAAACACCTTGTCTGGCTGAAGGACGCAAAGGGGCTGTCGCAATCTTCGATCGACAAAGCCGCAGCGTCGATTGCCATCTATGATAAATGGCTCAAAGGTAAGGATTACAGGGCGTTCCATTCAGAAAGGGCGCGCGCGTTCAAACGCCATCTGCAAGGTCTGCGCAATGAACGAACGGGCGCGCCACTGTCAGCAGCTACGATCAACGGAGTGCTGCGCGATGTCATGAAGTTCTTTGACTGGATGGCGGACCAACCGGGGCACAAGTCCAGGATCTCGCGCGCAGACATTGCCTATCTCACGCCGGATCGCAAATCGGAACAGGCCCGTCGAAGCACCCTGTGGAAGCCGCATCCGTCCCCTGAGCAAGTAAACCACCTGTTGTCCATCTTGCCTGCAGAAAAAGTGATCCAGCGCCGTGACCGCGCCCTGATCGCTTTCCTTTTCCTGACCGGATCACGTGAAGGTGCCGCCATCACCGTGCGGCTGCGTCATGTCGATCTAGCCAATAAATGCGTTCAGTTTGACGGCCGTTCCGTGGATACAAAGTTTGGAAAGTCCTTCACGACCAGTTTCTTTCCCTTCGGTGATGATGTCGAAAGGATTCTGCGAGACTGGATCACGGAGCTTCGTCAGGACCATCTTTTCTCGGACACGGATCCTCTGTTCCCAAAGACACGCGTCGCTGTTGGCCCGTCCAGACGGTTTGAGGCAGTAGGTATCGCGCGCGAGCCGTGGGCCGGCCCGTCGTCTGCGGCCAGGATCTTCAAGCAATCTTTCGTCAACGCCGGGCTGCCACCGTTTTCGCCGCACCGCGTGCGAGATACGATCGCAGAGCTGGCAAAACTTCACTGCAGGACACCAGAGGACTATAAAGCCTGGTCGCAGAATATGGGACACGACGACGTGATGACGACGTTCAGCTCCTATGGTTCTGTTTCACCTGGCCGTCAGGTCGAACTGATGGGGCGGTTTCGCCGCCGTGGACCGTTGCCAGACGAGGACGCGGTTATTGATTAATGATCAACTCCGGTGACGGACCCGAACGACCACGCGCTCGGGAGCAAGCCGGTATCCGTTCCAAGAGAGATTTTCGATCAACTCTTGGGGCTTATCAACTGACAGACCAGCGGACTCGAATCTCTTTGCAATCGTTCTTCGCGCGGTCAGTATTCTCCGCCTAACGACTTCGCTGGTTTCAACGCCTAATTTTTCGACGAGGTCGCCAGACTTCAAGCAGGGATACTCCAAAGGTTCGAGACCTTTGCCTGCCGCACGGAGCCACTCTTCAGCCAAAACGATCAACAGATCCGCTGTGGCGTTTTTCTTAAGCTCAATATGTTCGCCGATCAAAACCAAACGTGAGGTTTTGTCGATTTCTATGGTCAGCGGTGGTTTCTCTTTCTCGTTTTTATCAACTGAGGGAGCCGGCACGAAAGGCAAGGACAAGGCGCTCTGCATCTCGCCATATAGTCTTGGCAAACTCTGTTCTGGGAACTCGCCGGGTGACTTGCTTTCGAGAGTTCTGCGCATGACAGATGTGACCGCCTTGCCGTGGCGGTTAAGCAAATCTGCGATCATCGACATGGCTGTGTCTGGTGGACTGTCGAGATGATTGACCGCGTCCAGAACAACCGGGAAACTCCGGGCCAGCGCATCTGGTGTGGCGTTCTCGAAGAACACTGCATTGCGTACGTAGGACAACGCCATCTCCCGGTCGGTCCCGTTCGGTCGAGCGTCCGACACAAGGTCCACGCGATAGGCATCTTCCGGGTCAAATCGCTCCAACCCCTTTGAAAGCATCGCGAACCGCCGATCGATACACTGAGAACAGCGCCCACAATGGAAGTATTGATGGGTTTGATTATGCACATCAGCGCAACTGCGCGTCTCAACGATCTGGTCTGCCATGCCAAGATGGGAGATACGTTCCAAAACGTCTGCTTTTGTCCGAGCAAAGAATGGATTGTCGACCCGCATGTCATTTTCAAAAACAAGCCGCAGAAGACCGGTGAACAGCTTCAGTGTCTTTGGATGCGTGGTTCGCGTCGCTCGTGTTCCAACGACGTTGCCGACCGGCGGTAGGTTGAGGCTCACGACCCCGTTTTCATGGAACGACACGCGGTCCAGCCCAAAGGCCGTTGCAGTGATCGACCCAAGTACCGCAAACAAGAATGAGCGTGTGCGATGCGTTCTTTCCGCGGTCGATCGGCTCTTCAACTGGGCGGTCATGGGAATGTGACGGCACATTTCCGGTCCGAACCGTTTGCTCAACGCTGATATCAGCCGTTTCTGGACCGGCGCTATTTTCGTGGACGAGGCATGACTGACCAAAGCAACCCGATGCTTCTGTTCTACGATTTCTTCCACAGCACCCGCAAAGGAATCGAGCCCGCCGGAAAACATCAGGACGCGGTGGGGCTTCCATGAACTATTTCGGCCGAATTTGAAGAAGCGCGATCGCTCTGCATCCGGTTCGTCTTTGGTCGAAAAAGAAAATTCAAAGCGGTCGCCGGATAGAAACATCAACGTTTCTTCCAGAGCCTGTATTACGCTCTCACGTTGCCAGAAATCCAGATCGCGTACCGGCATGGTGGCTACGAACCGTCTGTGCCACTTCTCACCCATCTTCTGATCCGCCGGGCCACCACGGCTGACTGCCGCGTCCGCGCAATAGACAAGCGCGGCAATCTCCAGCAAATCGAGTGCACGATCCTGCAGGGCCTCGACCAATTGACGGTTCAATTGTCCAATCCGCAGCGTCATTGCTACTTCGCGGCCAGCAATGTCGAGGCGCAGGACTTCATCACCGCCGCTTTTCGTCAGCGGCGGCAACCATCTGACTTTAACTTCAGACAACGGCGCGACGGCGCCCAAACTCCGAGCGCATCTTTTTGAACGCGTAAGCTGTGAACTTGTCTATTGCATCGCGATCAAGCGCCTGCTTCTGCCAGACGGTTTTGCCATACCAGCCGCCTGCATATTCTTCGACAATTCTAGACACTTCAAATGTGTGCTGGGCGAGGGCTTTTTGAAATGTCACTCGCTGTGCATCGGTGGAAAAGCGTCGATCCTCGCCAGTGTGATTGGCGAGTTCCCGGCTCAGATAATAGTCTAGCGAGCGGTATGTCAGCCGGGCAAAGAAATCCCGCGAGAGTCTCGCAAATGCATCACCCGAGGCGAAGCTCGCGAGTGCTTGGCGAATTTCTTGCGGTGTCGGTTCAAACAGGGATGGCAACCGGTCGTGCAGCTGAACGGAAAGGCTTTCCAAGAGCGCGACCTTCGCCAATTCTCCTGCATCTGAGGAACTTCGGAGATCGAAGCTGTTGCGATCAATGGCACGATCCAAACCGGCCAGCAAGCCGGTCACTGAACCGAGCTCCGACGTCGCAATGCCCAAGTCAGCCAAAGCGTCTTCGAAGCCAGGAGCCCTTGCAAGCAAAGGCAGCCTCACGAGGAGATCACTTACAAACTGAAACCTGGGGTCACGACTCGCCCGTGTGAGATCGCTCTCAGATGCATCCGCTGCGGCCTCGGCGATCTCTTCGACTGACGCATCGGTTGCGATCAGATCAACGACCTCGCGCCACTTCCTGGACCGAGGCAAAGTGCCAAGCCTGATGTGTCCCATCAGTTCCTCCCCTGTCTGCAGAGTCATGCAACCCTCGGGCGAATGTAAAGGGAAAAATCGGCACCTACGCTTACCCTACGCTTACCTATCAAGCAAGATACGCACGAGGTTAATGCATAAACATTTGAAATTATTGGCGATCCCTGAAGGACTCGAACCCTCAACCTGCTGATTAGAAGTCAGCTGCTCTATCCAGTTGAGCTAAGGGACCGCTGCGCCCTTCTTGCGGTTTTTACCCGCGGGGTTCAAGAGGCAAGCGCATGAATGCGCTGTTGGGATCGTCAACATACCCAAAGATAGGCCCGCAATAGGAATAGCCCAGCGACTCATACAGCTTGCGGGCGGCATCATATTCGCGAAGATGGCTTGCCCCGGTCTCAAGAACCAAAGCCTCGCACCCCTCTGCGCCAGCCTGTTCAGCCAGATGCGTCATCAGCACGTGCGCCAGCCCGCGCCCTCTTGCCTGCGCCAGAATATGCACCGATTTCACTTCGGCGGTTCCATCAGGCAGCGCTTTCAGTGCACCGCATCCCAATGGCTGCTGTCCGTCAAAAATGGCCCAGAACCGCACCCCCGGGCCAGCCAATGCTTCGGCGTCCATCGTGTGGTTGCTTTCCGCAGGTCCCGCAGTTTCGCCATGGGCAAAATGCGCCTCGACAATCGGGCGCAATATGTCCGATGTCGGGTCAGCCTCGCGGATTTCGATCATTCAGTGAGTCCAGGGGGCACGCCGGTCGGTTGCGAAATTCTCGCCATAGCCCCGCGCACGCAGATTGGGTTTGCGCTTGTGCGGCTCGCTGACCTCAGCATCGATACCGTGGGCCATGGCGTAATCCAGCGCCTCTTCCCTCGTGTCGAACTTCAGGCGCACCTGAGCCTGCGTGTCACTGGACGACGTCCAGCCCATCAGAGGATCAACCTCGCGCGCCGAGGCCGGGGCGTATTCCAGAACCCATTTGCGGGTCTTGGCCATCCCCGAGGTCATCGCATTTCTTGCGGGCTGGTAAATCCGTGCGCGCATGTCGCCTCTCCGTACTCACTTGGCTGAGCCCGTTTATGCGTCAGAGCGCGCCCGGGGGCAAGATTGCAATTGTCGCGGCCCTCGCCCGCGAACTCATGCCAGAAACTGTCATCAGGCTGGGATAGGATCGCGCCAAACAAACGCAAGAACATTACACCATCTCACCCCCGCACAGTCTCAGACCGCATTGCGCGCAATGAATTCGGATCGGCCCTTGCAGTTGGACAAAATAAGAACAAATGTAAGGGCCTGACGCCCGGAGCCTGCCTATGCCATACGCCCATTCCGACAAGACCCAATTGACCGCCGAAGACGTGCGCGCCCGCCTGAAACTGGAAGGCGGCAGGCAATTCGTGATGCATACCGAATTCAATCCGGCGGGCGATCAGCCCACGGCGATCAAGGAATTGGCGGGCGGCGTGCTGGACGGGGAACGCGATCAGGTGCTGCTGGGCGCGACCGGAACGGGCAAGACCTTCACCATGGCCAAGGTGATCGAGGAAACCCAGCGCCCCGCCATCATCCTGGCCCCCAACAAAACGCTCGCCGCGCAGCTATACGGTGAATTCAAGGGCTTCTTCCCCGAAAACTCGGTGGAATATTTCGTGTCCTATTACGACTATTACCAACCCGAAGCCTATGTGCCGCGCTCTGACACCTACATAGAAAAAGAATCCCAGATCAACGAACAGATCGACCGGATGCGCCACTCGGCCACGCGGGCGTTGCTGGAACGCGATGACGTGATCATCGTCGCCTCGGTCAGCTGCATCTACGGTATCGGCTCGGTCGAAACCTACGGGGCGATGACGCAGGATCTGAAGGTCGGTCACGAATACGACCAGCGGCAGGTGATGGCCGATCTGGTGGCCCAGCAATACCGTCGCAACGATCAGGGGTTTCAGCGCGGCTCGTTCCGGGTGCGGGGCGACAGCTTGGAAATCTGGCCCGCCCACCTTGAAGATCGCGCCTGGAAGCTGTCCTTCTTCGGCGAGGAACTGGAACAGGTCACCGAATTCGACCCGCTGACCGGCGAAAAAACCGACACGATGGACCATATCCGGGTCTATGCGAACTCCCACTACGTGACGCCGAAACCGACGATGCAGCAGGCCATCATCGGGATCAAAAAAGAACTGCGGATGCGCCTCGACCAGCTGGTCGGCGAAGGCAAACTGCTCGAGGCGCAGCGGCTGGAACAGCGCACCAATTTCGATCTGGAAATGCTCGAGGCCACCGGCGTCTGCAACGGGATCGAGAACTATTCGCGCTATCTGACCGGCCGCGCACCGGGCGAGCCGCCCCCGACCCTGTTCGAATTCATCCCCGACAACGCCATCGTCTTTGCCGACGAATCCCATGTCAGCGTGCCGCAGATCGGCGGCATGTACCGGGGCGACTACCGGCGCAAGTTCACGCTGGCCGAACACGGGTTCCGCCTGCCCTCCTGCATGGACAACCGGCCTTTGAAGTTCGAGGAATGGGATGCCATGCGCCCGCAATCCGTCTTCGTCTCGGCCACCCCCGCCGCGTGGGAGCTGGACCAGACCGGCGGCGTCTTCACCGAACAGGTGATCCGCCCCACCGGCCTGCTGGACCCGCAGGTCGAAATCCGCCCCGTGTCGATGCAGGTCGACGACCTGCTGGACGAGGTGCGCAAGGTCGCCGCCGATGGCTATCGCACGCTGGTCACAACGCTGACGAAACGCATGGCTGAGGATCTGACCGAATACCTGCACGAACAGGGCATCAAGGTGCGCTACATGCATTCCGATATCGACACGCTGGAACGCATCGAGATTCTGCGCGACCTGCGTCTGGGCGCGTTCGACGTGCTGGTCGGCATCAACCTGCTGCGTGAAGGGCTCGACATTCCCGAATGCGGGCTGGTCGCCATTCTGGACGCCGACAAGGAAGGCTTTCTGCGGTCCGAGACCTCGCTGGTTCAGACCATCGGCCGCGCCGCGCGCAACGCCGATGGCCGGGTGATCATGTATGCCGACAAGATCACCGGTTCGATGGAACGCGCGCTGGCCGAAACCGACCGCCGCCGCGCCAAGCAGATGGCCTATAACGTGGAACACGGCATCACGCCCGCGACCGTGAAAAAGAATGTCGAGGATGTTCTGGCCGGGCTGTATGAGGGCGACGTGGACATGAACCGCGTCACCGCCACCATCGACAAACCGATGCACGGCGCCAACCTCGAGGCGCACCTGAACGGGCTGCGCGACCAGATGCGCAAAGCCGCCGAGAACCTGGAATTTGAAGAGGCCGCCAACATCCGCGATGAAATCAAACGCCTGGAAGCGGTCGATCTGGCCATCGCCGACGACCCCATGGCCCGCCAATGGGCGGTCGAGAAAGCCTCGGAGGACGCAGTGAAATCGCGTGGGCGGTCTACGGCTGGTCGGCCGGGGCAAAGGGGTGGGAATGTGAAGCGGAGGAAGCGGTAGGTTTAAACGCAACTGATGGTTGCAATTTGCCTAAAAGCAAGAAATCTATCTTCTTAGACAATCGGTTTAGGAAAGTTTTTTGATCACGCTTCTTATTGCAGTTGGGCTGCTCGGAACCATTTCACTCCTACCAATGGTTTGGGTATGGGTAAGTGTGCTCGCAGGATGGCGCGAAGCGTCGCCCGGCAGAAGTTTGTCAATGCTATGGTTCGTGCTCCTTTTGATGATCATCTGGGGACTTGGAGTAGATTCGGGCGTCGGTAGCTCACCAGTGCTGGCACTCACTATTTGGCCCGCCGCAGTCCTGTTTTTTCTAGGAACCGCTTTAACCGCGAGACTTTTCATTTTTATCATTGCGGCGTTGATGTTGCTGGTTTTGGTAGCCGCAGCCGCTTTGATCATGCCGGGCAAAGCAAAAGTGCCGATTATAATTGTTGGCGCAATGCTTACAGTAATAGGTCCGGTCGCGTTGCAAAACCTGCAAGTGCAATGGCAAATGAAAAGATATGCGAAAACATCCGAGTTACGCATCATAGAACGTTCGTCTTTGTTTAAGTCTATTCGGGAACGATCTGACGGTTACCAGTCCCCACATGGCGTCGCGTGTAACAGCGAGAATTGGCCGTTTCTTTGGAGTTATCGACACAGAGACTGGATCGCACTGCCGTCCAACACCCGTTACGGCGGTGATACTAAGGAAAGAGTTATGAGCGTTTGCCTGAGTAGGTAGGTCACATCCCACACTCCACCCTTGCAGCCCAGTGCGCACTCCTCCACGTTTGAAATCACAAATTGTGTTTCCAAGCGGTTGCCATGACGAACCCGAACACCCTGGCCAGACCGCATGAGGTCCAAATCGCTGTTCTCTCCAACTAAAAGAAAGGGCGGGAACCCCCGCCCGAACCGTTACCCCTTATCCCAATGGGCAATCACGTCGTACCCAACCGGCGTCGGCGGGCCTTCCATGAATTCGGCGAAATGGCCCCACAGCTCGGCCACTTTGGGCGCATTCGCGTTCGAGGTCGCCTCGCTTTCGACCACCGAAATCACATAGCCCGAACCATCCTCGTTCATCACATTGGTAAAACTGTGCATGCCGGGCATACCCATGATGTCGGATTTCAATTCATTCATCTTCGCCGTCGCCGCCTCGCGCGTACCGGGCTTCATTTTGTATTGGGTAATTCGTGCAAACATCACTTTCCTCCGTCGTCTGGCAAAATTGCCATGTAACACGGCCGGAACGGCCCCGCCGCGCGTACTCTAGCACGGCCGTCCGAAATCTCGCATTGATACCGGCGATTTGCGCCGATTTTCAACCATACACCGCACTGCATCCGGGCGGCTGTCCCTTCAGGGTTGCAGCCTCGCCCCCAGTGCGGTTGTTTTTGCACCGATGGATGCTTGATCCCAATCAATGTCGAAACGCAAATGCGTCGGCAAAGTGGGTCCCATGCAAACACAGAACCCAACCGGAATTGACGCCTACAAACCCGCCCAGATCGCCGAGCTGGTTGAAACCGCCGGTGTTGCCAAGGCACATCTCACGGTCAGCCAGACACTGACTCTGGCGATACTCGCGGGCGTGTTCATCGGCTTCGGCGGGGCCGCCTATACCATGGTCATGACCGGCGTTGACCCGGGGTTTGGACCGGCCCGGTTTCTGGGTGGGGTCGTGTTCTCGCTGGGCCTGATCCTTGTGGTCGTCGGCGGGGCCGAGCTGTTCACCGGAAACGCCCTGATGACTATCGCGGCGGTGGACCGGAAAATCTCGCCGCGCGCCCTGCTGCGCAACTGGGGCCTCGTGTATCTCGGGAATTTGGTCGGGTCTATCGCGCTGGCTCTGGCCTTCGCTGCAACCGGTTTGCTGGACGGGCCCATGGGGGCCACCGCATCAGCAATCGCAAATGGCAAGGCCGACCTCTCGGCCACCCAAGCCTTTGCGCGCGGCGTTCTGTGCAACGCGTTGGTCTGCCTTGCCGTCTGGCTGAGCTTTGCGGCCAGATCGGTGGCGGGCAAGATCATGGCAGTACTCTGGCCCATTGCGGCGTTTGTCCTCTTGGGGCTCGAACATTCGGTCGCCAATATGTACCTGCTGCCGCAGGGCGCGCTTGCCGGCGCCGATTTCGGTTTGGGCGCGGCCATGGGCAACCTGTTCTGGGTCACGACCGGCAATATTGTCGGCGGCGCAGGCGGCGTCGCGCTTGCCTATCGCTTTGCCTATCTGCGCAATACGCCCGGCTGAGCACGCGGTTTGTCAGGTTTTGGGCAGGGAGATCCCCACACTCCACCCTTGCACCCCGCCCCACCCTCCTCCACGTTTGAAATCACAAATTGTGATTCCAAACGGCTGCCATGACGAACCCGAAAAACCTGCCCAGCGCGCATGAGGTCCAAAGTGCCATTCACAGGGTACGCGGCACCCGTGTGGTGCTGGCCGAGGATCTGGCGCAGTTCTACGGAAAATCCGTCAGTGCCTTCAATCAGGCCGTCTCGCGCAACACCAACCTGTTCGAAGGCTACCGCTTTCAGCTTTCCGATGCCGAGGTTGCCGATTTGCAATCACAGAATGTGATTTCAAAACCCAAAGGCCGCGGCGGGCGGCGGGTCAATCCGTGGGTCTATACCGATTACGGCGTGGCCATCGCCTCGGCCCTGTTCAAGGACCCGCGCGCGATCAAGATCACGCGGATGATCACCGAAGCCTTTGTCGATGGCGCGAACGCCCTGGCCGAGACCCCGCGCAGCGTGCCGGAAATCCTGCCCCCCGAACAGGCCCCTGCCCCGCTGCTGCCCAATGGCGACCAACTGCGCGAACTGGCCGAAAACATCCTCGATTCCGGGCAGCAGAGCCTTGTCGATTATATCGCCAACCCCACTACCAAACGCCAACAGGCCGTGGCGGTGATCATGAAGACGCTGGCCGAAACCGCCGGGGAAGAGGTCCGCACCCAACAGGAACGCCTGCGTCTGCGTATCGCCGAACGGCTGGCCACCGGCGATTATGCCAGTGACGACGACCGCAAAGGGTTGTTGGAACTGCTACAGGCGATGAAAGGCTAGACCCTTCCCCCGAATTCAGGGGCGCACGAACTTGGCGCTTCCCACCGACCGTTCGCGCGGCTTCGGCTGGTCCTGCGCCTGCACGCTGGTCGCACGTGGCAGCTCCAGCTCGGCATACCCGCAGGCCACCCCGTCACCATCCGGATCGTTGCGCTCATGATAACCCGGCTGTCCTGCGCGGAACGGCCCGATCCCCATGGCCTGCGTCGCATCACATCCCGCCAGCGCGAACAGGTGGATCACCGCCTCGTCCCGCTCATAGCCCGAGGTGCGCAGAAAGACGCCCGTGGCAATCAGCGCGGTCGTCAGCGGCAGCAGCAGAACCATGACCAGTATCCTCAGCGGGGACAGCGCCTGCCGCCGCGCCGCCTCGGCACGCTGGTGTCGTTTGGCCGAGCGCGGGTTCAGGTCAGGTGCTTCCTGCGTTGGTTTCTTGAACAACATGCCCAGACCCATAAGGGCAATATGTGGCAAAGCCGAGGCAACACAGTTCCACCGGGTTCAAAAAATCTGGCCCGGCCCGAAACCGCCGCCCGCACAGGCACAACGCGGCTTACTGTCAGTGATGTCCGACCGTCACCGGACCACATGCACCGCGCAAGGGGCGTGGCGCACAATATGGGACGCGGTGGATCCCAGCAGCAGATCCTGCATCCCCGGCCGGTGCGAGGCCACGATGATCAGGTCCGGGTGATGCGCCTCGGCCCAGTCCAGAATGGTCCGGCCGGAATGCCCTTCGATCACGACGCCCGTGGCATTCGGCAATTGCGACGCCAGCGTATCAAGCTCCGACTGAATCGCCTTTCGGGCCTCGGTCAGATATTCGGACGGCATGTACGAGATTGCATAATTTGGAATATGCTCAACCACATGCAGCAATGTGACCTGCGCGTCCGGCGTGGCCAGAACCCGGGCCAGTTTCAACGGCCCGGACGTGTCTCTTTCAGCATCGAAAGAGATCGGAACGAGAATGTTGTGATACATAGCATGCGCCTCCGTTTTGCAGGCTTACTTTGAAACAGACATGCACGGCAGGCTTTGATTCAGGTCAGGTAGAGCCAAATGTCTCTGCAACGTCATACATGACCGGCTCAAAGCTCTTGCACAGCTCGTTGATCTTGCGGTTGCGGTCGCGCATCTCGGCGGTCCGCAGCATGGCCAGGAAATCCTCGCGGCGTTGCCATTGCGAATAGTTGGCAATCCGGGTTTGCGCATCATTCACATGAAGCCCGGCAGAAACAAAGCCGGGCTGCTTCGAGATGAACTCGGAATAGGCGTCGGTCAGCGCCTCCAAAAGGTCCTGACAGGTGCCGGGCGTCATTTCAAACGTGGTGATAACTGTCTGAACACTGGCGTTTTTGGCGATTTTCGGCATCGGGATTCTCCATTTCTTTCCCCAAGCCTAGCACATCAGATTGAAACGTCGCCTATTTCCTTGCCGCTGCGCCAATCCGCGCTTTTCTGCGCCCGTTTGTCAGGCGGCTGGCCACCCGGTATGGGCGACCAGCCGCTGTTTCAACGCTCCATGCGCATCGTGACCGAGACTTCGCCTTTCAGGTGATCCGGCCAGCGCAGAATAAGACTGTCACCACTGGCCCCCTGTTCGGTCAAAACATGAGGGACCGAATAGACAAGGTTGTTGAACACCCCGGTCAGCGACCCGATGGCAGTGACCCCATCGCAGCCGCGCGCCTTGCCGCCAAATGGCAATTCCCCGTTTGCCGAAACAGACCAGACATTCGCGACCGAGTTCTGCTGGCTGCGGACGCGCAGCGGGTTCGATGATCTCTTGGCAATCCCGTGATAGGTATTGTTCTCGTAGGTCACGTTCGAATGCCTGTTATTGTCCAGATCGGCAAAAGATGTATCGACCCGTTCCGCCCGATCGATCGAACCGCTGGTGGCGCGGAACTTGTTGCCGGTCACCGTCACGCCATTCAGGTAATGGCCAGCGCCATAGGGACGGATGATGATATAACTGAACCAGGCCGGTGCATCGCTCGAGAAAAAGATATTATCCGTGATGCTCATCGAACTGAACGAAAACCCGCTGGTATAGGTGGGTGCCGCATCCCGTTCATTGGTCCATTCGATAAAGCAGTTGTCGACATAGTTCTCGGCAATGGTCGAGGTGTTGTAGGTGCCGATCATGATCAGCCCTGCGGTACGGACCCCCTGCGGGATGCCGTCGCCCTGGAAGAAATGGTTGCCCAGAACCAAGTTGGTGCCGCCGCCCAGAACGGCAAAATGCTTGAACCGCACCGCCCGATTGTGACGCAGCTTCACGTCGTTCGAGTTGGTGTTCAGCCCGATGGAATTCCGGTCCGTCACGTCAAGCGCTTCTTCTGAGGACAGGAACTGGCAATTGTCGATCAGCAGCCCCTTGCACCCCGTCGCGGTCGAGGTCAGTCCCCGATCCTTGGGGCGACTGATAAAACAGTCCTTCAACGAAAACGTACTGCCCGAGGCCGCCAGACGAATACCGCTGCACCGGCTGTTGCACTGAAACTCGATCTGTTCCATGCCGAATTTCCGCAACGTATCGAAACCGCTGAAATCCAGCAGGTATTTGAACGACTGAAAGGTAAAGGTCTGGGTACCGGCGGCGTCATAGATCGGCGCGCTCAGGGTTATCTCACCGGCACCTATGTTTTTCGAGCGCACATAAACCTCGCGCCCGACACCACTGCCCTCAACCAGCGATCCTACCGGAATATTGGCCACATTGGCGACATTGGTCAGACGTGTCTTGTCCAGGGGGTCATAGGTGGCGACAGAGGTGAAGGTTTCTGTGTCCCAGGCGGTACCGCTTTTGACATCGAACTGCCCGTTACGGATCACGCGCCGCGTGGAAAAGCCGCTTTGCTTGTTGGGAACCGCAGCGGCCATGTCGATCGGCGCGGAAACGGAAATCTTGCGCCCGCCCAGATCCAGCGAGTCATGATCCGAATTGTTCAGCAGAGCCTGAAACGCCTTCTTGAAGGCCAGCTCCTCATCTCCGAACGCCTCGATATATGCGGGCAGATGGAAATCCTTGGTCAGCAACAGCATCTTGTCATCCGGCATGGTGACGGTGCCTTCGAATTCAATTTCCGCATCGATGCTGGTGTTCTCCGCAAGGTGATAGCTGCCTTGCGGAACAAAGACCCGGCGGCCACCGGCGGCCTGATCCGCCGCCTCAAACGCAACCGAGTCATCCGTCACACCGTCACCAACGGCACCAAAGTCGCGCACATCGACCAGGCTGATCATCTCGCGCAGAAAGAACCCGGTGACATCGGTGATCTCAAGATCATCGACGCGCACCAGCGCGCCGTTGGCCCCTTCGATATCCAGGCCGAAATGCCCGTAAAGGGCGGCCAGCCCCCAGGGCATGTCCACGCCCGGGCGCTGGCCGGTGCCGACAATCGCAGTGATCTCGTGTACCGTGCCATAGCCCGACAGCTGGGTGGCAGGCCCCTGTTCCACAACACCGGCTACGTGCACATCGCCCGCGCCACCGGCCCAGGCTGCGATGCGCACCGACGGCAACGGGCCACTGATCGCCTTGACCCGGGCTTTGATCTGCAAATAGCAACCGGGCAGGATCGGCGTCTGCCCCATGTAACGCAATTGCTGCGTTGTGTTGACCTTCAGGATTTCAAGACAACCGGCAAAATCCGCATCCGCCGGAACAAATACCCCCGTGCCGGACCCGCCATATGTGGGCGATCCAGGTGTTCCGTCCCCCGCAGACCAGACGGTCAGACCATTCGCGAATTGAGGCGGCATGAACACGATGCCGTCGGTGATTGCCTTGTTCATTGAAAACCCTTTCCCAATCGCGTCGCGCAAATCCGGCGACGCGTCCAAACCCCGTGTTCAGGTCCGCCCCGAACGCGACAGTCTGGATATCGAAAAGGAATTAATCACGGCTCATATCACCGTGACGGTGGTGTTGCCTCAGGCCGCAGGGTCAGCGGCACCCAACAGTTGCACCCCGTTGATCTTCCAGCCTTCCGTCAGCGGGATCATCTGATAGTCCAGAAGATGCACCCGCCCGTTACCGTCCGTAATCATCACCTTCTGCCACAGCGCGCCATCAACCTCGCGCAGTTCCAGAAAACGCACATCGGCAGGACGCCAGACCATGGGATAGCCATTGCGCACCATCGCGCCGAAATTGTCGGGGTTTCGAAACAGACGCTGGATGCTGGGGCTGGCAAAGGTGAAGGCGGTCGCAAAGTCATCCGCCCGGAAGGCCTGTATCTGCGCCGCGATATTGGCCTCGATCTCGGCACTCTGCGCAAACGCGCCCGACGCCAGCCCGGCGCTCAGGGATAATGCAAGCAATAATTGACGCATGGGGCCACCTCCTGTGCCAAGGATAGCCCCATGCCGGTTCAGGTCAAATCAGACCAGCTCTCCGGCCAGTGCCTTGTCGATCAGCGCGATGGTCTCGGGCACGCCGTAAAGCGCGATAAAACCCCCGAAGCGCGGCCCTTGCGAGGCCCCCAGCAGCACCTCATAAAGCGCCGAGAACCATCCTTTCATCGGATCAAACCGCTCGCGGCCGATGGCATAGACCACCGATTGCAACGCTTCATCCTCGGTCGGGCCATCATACGCCTCAAGCGCCGCTTTCAGAGCTTCCAGCGCCTCGCGCTCCTGATCCGTCGGCGCGCGATGCTTGCGCGTCGGCTTGACGAAATCGTTGAAGTACCGCACGGCGAAACCAGCAGCCTTGTCCAGATCGGGATGGCTCTCTGCCGTTGCCTCGGGCGCATAGCGGCGAATAAAGCCCCACAGCGCCTCCTTGTCTTCGGCACCGGAAACCGATGCCAGATTCAGCAGCATCGCAAAGGGAACGATCAGGGTCGATTCAGGGACGTCGCCGCCGTGAATATGCCAGACCGGGTTGTTCAACTGTGCCTTCAGGTCCTGCCCCGGATAGGCGCGCAGCTGCTGATGATACTCATCATAGGCTTTCGGGATCACGTCGAAATGCATCCGCTTGGCCGTCTTGGGCTTTTGGTACATGAAATAAGCCAGCGACTCGGTCGGCGCATAGGTCAGCCATTCGTCAATCGACACACCATTGCCCGACGATTTCGAAATCTTCTGTCCGTTCTCGTCCAGAAACAGCTCATAGCTGAAATGCTCGGGCGCGCGGCCACCCAAGGCCCGGCAGATCCCGTCATAGATCTTTTCGTTGGTCGCGTGTTCCTTGCCGTACATCTCGAAATCAACGCCCAGTGCCGCCCAGCGCGCCCCGAAATCCGGCTTCCATTGCAGCTTCACGTTGCCACCGGTCACGGGAACGGTCCATTCCTTGCCGTCTTCATCATCGAAGGTAACGGTATAGGTTTCGGCGCAGACCTTTTTCATCGGCACATACAGAACCCGCCCGGTTTCCGGGTGGATCGGTAGGAAGATCGAATAGGTCTGCTGGCGTTCTTCCCGCAGGCTTTTCAACATGATGGCCATCACGTCGTCGTAGCGTTCAACCGCACGCTTCAGAATCTCGTCGAACTGGCCCGAGCGATAAAAGTCGCGCGCCGAGTAGAACTCGTATTCGAACCCGAAGGTATCAAGGAACCGGCGCAACATCGCGTTGTTGTGTTCGCCAAAGCTGTCAAATTCGCCAAACGGATCAGGAACCGAGGTCAGCGGGCGCTGCAAATGCTCTTCCAGCGCCTCGGGGTTCGGCACGTTGCTGGGAACCTTGCGCATCCCGTCCAGATCGTCCGAAAAACAGATCAGCTTGGTCGGGATATCCGACAGCGTTTCAAAGGCGCGCTTGACCATCGTGGTCCGCGCCACCTCGCCGAACGTGCCGATATGCGGCAGGCCCGACGGGCCGTATCCGGTTTCAAACAGCACATACCCCTTTTCCGGAGCACCTTTCTGATAGCGTTTAAGCAACCGGCGCGCCTCTTCAAAGGGCCAGGCCTTGGACGACATCGCGGTTTCGCGCAGTTCAGACATTTCAATGTGCTCCATTGGGGAAACGGTCGCGGCTGCACCACGCAACCCGACCGGCTCCTCCTATTGTGCCAGTGCAGCATGAGTCAATAAAGCACCCGTGTTTTAACTGCCCGGAACCCGTGGAAAACCGCCTTGTCACGGGGTTTTGCCGCTAAATGACTGTACTGCCCGCCCTCAGCCTCTGATCCACGCCAGGAGCGTCCGCAATCCCGTACCGGTTTTTCCATCCGCAAGCCTTACTCCAGCCACACTCATAAGATGGGTTTGGCGCGCGAAACATAAAAGACACGGGCGACAGGCTTTGACCTGACCCGGATATTTCACGTGTTTGCACTGCGGTGCTACGATAGAAAGACGCCGGGAAACCTCCCCGGGACCAAAGGAAACTAGATGCGACGCGAAACCAGCAACCTAATCCGCTTTGTGCTCGAGGATATCGTCCCGCCGATCCTTCGCGACAGCGCCGCTTTTCACTGGCTTGCGCGCCGTGTCTGGGGGGAACACATTACCCGGCTGGCAGCGTTCCGCGAACACGCGCCTTTTCTGACGGACGAAGAATACGAAACGCTCTACCGGGAACACCCGCGCGTGCATGATGGTACTGACAATTCCGACGCCTGCATTGACCGGATCGCCAGCGACATTGTTGGCAACAGCATCTGCGACGTCGGCTGCGGCACCGGGGCTCTGCTGCAACGCATCCGCGCCCTGCGCCCGGACATCACGGCCATGACCGGTGTCGATTTCGTTATCGATGACGCTGAAGCCATCGAAAACATCAGATATGTTGCCGCCCGGATCGAAGACCTGCCTTTTGAGGATAACAGTTTCGACACGGTCATCTGCACCCATGTGATCGAACATCTGCTGGATTACCGCCGTGCCATCGCTGAATTGCGCCGGGTCGCGCGCAAGCGGGTTATCATCGTGGTCCCGCGCGAACGGGAATATCGCTACAGCTTCAACCCGCATTTCAATTTCTTTCCCTACACCCACAGCTTTCTGCGCGCCGTGCATCCTAGCCCCAGCCTTCACACCTGCGAGGATATCGGGCGTGACATCTATTACTGCGAGGATCGACCGGCCGAGGAATCCACCGGAAAGCCCCTCAAGGATCAGGCTGCATGAGCGCAACCGCACCCACAGCACTGGTCTGGACCGGGCTGCTTCTGACACCTGTCATGATTTCGGTCGGACAGGTATTGTTCAAACTCGCTGGCGGGCGGATCGAGGGTCGCACCGCGACCGGTGGGATGGGGCTGTTGCATACCCTGCTCGACCCTTTCTTGCTCGTCGCGCTGGCGATTTACGGCACTGCAACGATACTCTGGATTTACGTCCTCAGGCATGTGCCGCTGTCGCAGGCCTATCCGTTCATGGCCCTCAGCTTTGTCTTGGTCCCCCTCGCCTCGTGGCTGTTCTTCGGTGAAACGCTGGGGCTGCGCTATTGGATCGGGGCGGGCCTTTTGCTCGGCGGTATGGCGGTAATGAACACCTGACCGGTTCAACCTGCCGCACAGTGGGGCAAAACAAGATGTTGAACCTGCCTTGCCCCCCTTCTATCCTGCGCCATTGACGAACCCCAAGCAGGATGCACCGAATGACCGAGCAAGTTCCCCACCCGATGTCCCCACAGGATTGCCTTGTGGCGATCATGGTTGCGATCTCGGCCTCCGACGAAAACATCCGAACTGCCGAGCTGGTCAAGATCGAGGTCGCCGTGAACATGTTGCCGGTCTTCGCCGGGTACGACATCGACCGGATGCGCCACGTGTCGCAGATCGTGTTTGACCTGTTCGAACAGGAAGACGGGCTGGATGCGCTGTTTGGCCTGATCCGGGACAACCTGCCCGAACGCTTGAACGAAACGGCCTATGCTCTGGCCTGTGACGTCGCTGCCGCTGACGGAACGCTGGCCGAATCCGAACTGCGCCTGCTGGAAGAAATCCGGTACGAGCTGAACATCGACCGCCTGCACGCGGCCGCGATCGAGCGCGGGGCCAGGGCGCGCCATACCGTCTGACGCCCGCTTCAGGCGGGTTTCAGGTTTCAGCTTCCATAAAGTGACCCCCAGCGCTCCAGCAAAGCGCGCTGCAATTTTCGCGATCTGCTGTTCCAGCTGCGTGCACCGTCCGGGCGCTCACGCTGCGCGCGTGGGATCGTTGCGCGATGGTCCACGTCGGCGGTGAATATCGCAAAGGCCAGATCGACCCCGTCCGCAGTCGTCAGGAAACCGCCCAACCCGGATACAAAGTTCAATGTCCCTGTCTTGGCATCAACCTTGATCGGGTGGTTCTTGACGGGCCGCCCGTTCCGGTCGGTCAGTGCAAAAGGTTTCATCAAGGGCCGCAACATCCCCGACTTCTGTGTTGCGACAAGGGCCGCAACCAAATCCTCCGGTACCATGCGCGAGGCATCGCTCAGACCCGAATGATCGACCATGGCGATTCCTGTCACGCCGAAACGACTGGCGGCCCACCGGTTCATCTCGGCTGCCGAATCCGCCAGGGTGTGCGGGTTAACACCGCGCGCCCTGGTCGCGGCCAGCCCGACCATCTCGGCCGTCAGGTTGGTCGAGTATTTCAGCATCCCGCGCAGGACACGATCCAAACTGTCGCTGCGATGCACCACAAGATCGACACCCTGCACGCTCTGGCGTGTCACCTGAACGCGCTTCAAAACGATCCCGTTCGACCGCGCCAAGGTGCGAAATACATCGCCCGCGTACAAAGCGGGCTTGCGCACCGGCAACCAGCGGGCCCCGCCATTGCCCAGCGCGCCCTTGGCCACGGTCCAGCGATCCTGCCGCGCGCTTGCCTGATAGGTATAGATCGGCAGGCTACGATCCTCGACCCGCATGGCCGAGACATCCACCGCAGGCACATAACGCTCGCTGCGGGCATCCATGGTTATGTCATAGCCACTCCCTGCGCGTTTCCATTCGAAATGGACGCGATTGAAGTTCAGGGAAATGCCGCTGACGGCCGGGCTATAGCCCACATGATCCGGCTGCTCGGGATCGATGCTGAACACATAAGGCAACGCCCCGTCGTAAACCCTGAACGCGCCGCGCACTTCGATAATTCCGGCCTCGCGCAAATTGGCCGCCATCGCGGCCAGCGCATCCGTATCCAGCAGCGGGTCGCCGCCCCCAACCAGAATCAAATCGCCGTGCAGAACGCCCTTCTCGATCCGGCCATCCGCCACCAGCCGAGTCTCGAACCGGTGTTCCGGCCCCAGAACATCCAGCGCATAAAGCGCGGTCATTGCCTTTCCGACGCTGGCCGGGGGCAGACTTGCGCCCTCGCCAAACACTTCCAGCTGCGCCCCGGTCGCCACATCCGCAACCGCAAACACAACCTCGCCCTTCAGGCCTGCTGCGGCCACCAATCGCTCAGCGCCGCTTAATATGACCCCGCGCGCCTGCGGCCTAAGCGATACAAGCGGCGCCTGCGCAAGGCCCGCTGCCGGGATCAGGGACGCCCCTAATCCCCCCAGAAACAAACGACGTGAATAACGACCAGCCATAGCCGAATTAAAATCCCACAGATCAAAAGCACACAACCACTGTGTTAGATTATGCGCCCGTTGGGGCTATTCCGGCAACACTTCTGCGCCCCATTCGCCGCGCGTCCGGAGTTCGGTCGAACTGACATCGATCATCGGCACGTTCACGAAACACCAGGCCGGAGCCTGCGCCTGCCCCAAAAGGTGCCGCGCCTGCCCGTCAATCCGGTACTTCGCATAAACCCGCGCCGCAGGTGACATCCGGGCCGAGATCCGCTCACCCGGCCGCGCCACCACGCCCACCGGCACAGTGTCCATGATCAGCCGCCAGTCTTTCCAGCGATGAAACTGCGCCAGATTGTCCGCGCCCATCAGCCAGACAAACCGCACCTGCGGGTAAAGCCGCCTGAGCGCTGTCAGAGTGTCCGCCGTTGCCCGCGTGCCGACCAGCGCCTCGATATCCGTCACGTCGACCTTCGGATGCTGCATCACCCGCCGCGCCGCCGCCATGCGCCGCGCGATCGGCGCAGGCCCCCGCTCTTTCAACGGATTGCCGGGTGACACCAGCCACCACGCCCGATCCAACCCAAAGGCCTTCATCGCCTCACGCGTCACATGCACATGGCCCTGATGCGGCGGATCGAATGACCCGCCGAACAACCCAACGACCTGCCTGGGCCGCGCGTAAGGGATGTCGTACCGCTCCATAACCTGCTGATGTTCAGAACCGGGCCGCGTTGTCAATCAATCGGTTGCACGGCGTCGCCCAGCGCAACCCGCCCCGGCCTGACAACTTCGGCGCACCATCCCCCATGCCCCCGCACGGCAGAATAGCCGCCCTTGCCCAGCGCCTCTTCCATCCGGCTGCATGGTGCACAGATCACGGTAAAGCGCAAAACCGCCTCACCCACCTGCACCTCACGCCCCTTGAGCGCGGCCAGATTGATCCCCGAAACCACCAGATTGCGCCGCAGGGTTTCGGGGGCAACCGGTCCTTGCCCCAGATAAGAGCCAATGGCCGCCAGATGCTCCCGCTGGATCAAAGAAACCGCCCGCTTACCCGTACGGCCCCGGTCACCGTCGAGCCCATCGGCCGAGACCACCGCCTCCCTCACCACCTCCACCCCAACCCGCCGCTCGGGCCGGACGCCAATCCACTCCACCCGCCCCGGTTGCGCCCAGCCTGATATCAGTTCCGCCAGTTCCACCACTTCATGCCCCTCATACAGCCCGGCAAACCTAGCCCATGCAGATACGGGACGAAATTCACAAAACCACCAGCTTGCCCCGCCCGCCCCGCTCGGATATCCAGCGTTTCAACCCAATTTCCCGACCCAGAGGACGCGACATGGCCGCCTATCAATATGTCTACCACATGCAGGGTGTCTCCAAGACCTATCCCGGTGGCAAGAAGTGCTTTGAAAACATCCACCTGAGCTTTCTGCCCGGCGTGAAAATCGGTGTTGTCGGCGTCAACGGCGCGGGTAAATCGACGCTGATGAAGATCATGGCCGGGCTCGACACCGACTTCACCGGTGAGGCCTGGGCCGCCCAAGGTGCCAAGGTCGGTTACCTGCCGCAGGAACCGCAGCTGGATGAATCCCTGTCGGTCCGTGAAAACGTCATGCTGGGCGTGGCCGCGAAAAAGGCCAAGGTTGACCGCTTCAACGAGATTGCCATGGAGATCGCCGAGAATTACTCGGACGAGTTGATGGAGGAAATGACCACCCTGCAGGACGCGATCGACGCCGAGAACCTCTGGGACCTCGACAGCCAGATCGACGTGTCGATGGAGGCACTGCGCTGCCCGCCGGACGACGCCAACATTGCCAACCTTTCGGGCGGTGAAAAACGCCGCGTGGCGCTCTGCAAGCTGCTGCTCGAAGCGCCCGACATGCTGCTGCTCGACGAACCGACCAACCACCTCGACGCCGAGACCATCGCCTGGTTGCAACAGCACCTGATCGATTACAAGGGCACCATCCTGATCGTCACCCACGACCGTTATTTCCTCGATGACATCACCGGCTGGATCCTCGAACTCGATCGTGGCCGCGGCATCCCTTACGAGGGCAACTACTCCGCATGGCTGGAACAAAAAGCCAAAAGGCTGGAGCAGGAAGCCCGCGAGGACAAGTCCAAGCAGAAGACCCTGCAACGCGAACTGGAATGGATGCGTCAGGGTCAGAAGGCCCGTCAGGCCAAATCCAAGGCCCGGATTAACGCCTATAACGAGCTGGCCGAACAGTCCGAGCGCGAAAAGCTGACCCGCGCCCAAATCGTCATCCCCAACGGCCAGCGCCTTGGCGGCAAGGTGATCGAGGTCGAGGGCCTGTCGAAGCACATGGGCGACAAGCAACTGATCGAAGGGCTGGATTTCGCCCTGCCCCCCGGCGGCATCGTCGGCGTCATCGGCCCCAACGGTGCCGGTAAATCGACGCTCTTCAAGATGCTCACCGGTCAGGAACAGCCCGACAGCGGCACCATCACGCTGGGCGACACGGTCGAGCTGTCTTATGTCGACCAGTCCCGCGACGACCTGAAAGACAACGACACCGTGTGGGAGGCGATCACCGGCGGTGCCGAGATCATTCAGCTGGGTGACGCGCAGGTCAATTCCCGCGCCTATTGCTCGTCCTTCAACTTCAAGGGCGGCGACCAGCAGAAAAAGGTCTCGCTGCTATCCGGCGGTGAGCGCAACCGCGTCCACATGGCCCGCCTGCTGAAAGAGGGCGGCAACGTCCTGCTGCTTGACGAACCCACAAACGACCTCGACGTCGAAACCCTGCGTGCGCTGGAGGACGCGCTGGTCGATTTCGCTGGCTGCGCCGTCGTCATCTCACACGACCGCTTCTTCCTCGACCGGATTTGCACGCATATTCTGGCGTTCGAGGGCGATGCCCATGTGGAATGGTTCGAGGGCAACTTCGAGGATTACGAAGAGGATAAGAAGCGGCGGTTGGGGCCTGATGCGCTGGAGCCTAAGCGGTTGAAGCATAAGAAGTTTGCGCGGTAAACTTTGTCAATAACTTGGGAAAGAACACCTGAAGACGTCCCCTTTCTGGACGGCGAGAGAACGATTGATTTCGTCATAGGCGAATACGACTATTCGTTGACACTTCGACCTCTCTCGCCCAACAAGCTGCTTTTCGCGGATGACAGCCGAACCGAAGATTGGATCGTGGAAATTGTCAAAACAAATGGAGAATTGCTGCAGTTGCATGGATGTGCGTTCAGCGTTCCTGGCGCGGAATACACCGACTGCTGGTTCGAATTGGAAGTAGGCTCAGTAGCCAAGGTTACCTATTGGGGAGACCAAACTTTACTGGGAACCGACAAATCCAAACAAGCTTAGCAAGCGTAAGTTGAGTGCTCGCTCCCTTCACGCCAACTGGTAGGCCGGGCTTCAGCCCGACACGACTCGAAACACCCACAGGCGAAAGAAACGCAAAATCAGGAGTTTTTCTTTGTTCTCAAAGATAATTGCGACAGTGTTCATCTCAGCCATTCTTGGATCGTCGGGACAGGCCGAAACAATTCTCGTTCCAGCACTTCCCGACGGGCAAGTCGACGCGACTGCGGTGTTCGAATCCCTGACTATTAATAACAGCGAGTTCGACGGGGACGATCCGAATTTGTAATGGGGTGACGTACTCGGGAAGCGCTTTGGTGCAATCTTCGGCTCGCCTCCGTCTAAACAAATTTTCTCATTAACCATTGGGGTAGAAGAGCTTCCAGAGCCAGTGGTTCACTTGCTCGCGAATATACTAACAGCAAACCATTGCGCCAAAGCTGAGTTCGGTGGAATCAACATAGACTGGGCGGGTACCGCAATTCGTTTCGAAGGTGAACCATTCGACGGTGGGTGGTCAATGAAAACAGCGTGCCGAGACAAACTGGAACTAGATTGAGGAGTGTCAGAAAACGGAAGTTGGTCAGGCAACTGGAAGGCAAGCCTTTGGAAGGGTTTCTCAGAGTCAAACCAGAACGCACTTTGGATCAAGCGTAGGATGGGTGCTCGCACCCATCACCCCTTGCCCGTAGGCCGGGCTTCAGCCCGGCAAATCTGCCGGATTTCACAACGGGCAGAACTGTCGGTATCGGTGCCGGGCTGAAGCCCGGCCTACGGTTTGCCCTGTTCACGCCTATGGTGAACCGCGCCTTGATCGCACCCCACCGCGTGGAATAATCCGCATCGCCCGGCGGCAAGGTTCACACCGCGTGCGCATGATCCGGCAACACCACAAACGCATCACACCAAAACGGACGCTCCCACTGCGCTTCGGCAAAAGCCGCGCGCAGATGTGCGACCTCGCGGATCAACAGGTCCGATGACCGGTCGGCCAGCGACACCGTAATGAAATATCTGGCTCCGGGAATGCGGGCGCGGCGATAATCACTCATGCGCGCAAGGTGGCGCAGGTATGACTACCAAGTGTTTAACACGCGCCTTTGCAGGCAACTGCCGCAGGTCGCATGCTCCACCAACCTCCAGAGTCCCATATCACAGCATTCAAGGATGATTGCAGGCGCGGCGCTTATCCGAACCGGTTGCCGCGCAGCCGTCCGACGCCGAGCAACCCCGTCAGCGCCCCAAGCAGCAGCAGCCAACTGGCCGGAAGCGGAACGGCCGAGACGTTCACGTCCACCGGCGTTTCTTCGGTCCCGGGCTCATTGCACCACAGCTCACAGAACTCGGGCCCTGATTCCTCCACGACCTCCGTCCGTTCAGTCAGTATCTCGGGCAAATGCTTGGGTCCACCAAGCTCGACAAGACGACGACGTCTTTCATTACGGCGCGGGTTCTCTTTCGCGAAGACCGGAGCCTTCAGCTCGTGTTCAAATTCGAACATGTTGTAGAGTTTGAGCCCGCCTTCACGCGCGCCCGGCATAAAACCCTCTGTTTCATATGGAACAGTCAGGGCCTGCGCGGCTCCGGCCCAGCACAACAAGGTAATCGTATAGACAGCTTTCATATCCGCCCCCACAGCTGCCACGCAGTATAGCACCAGATCGCAAATTTTTCAAACATAGCGATTTATGAATAAAAACAGCCAGTTGTGAGGGGAACCCACGCTGAACCGGTCAGAATGACACTGGTCCTGAACACGTGCCTGCGACGAAAAAGTGTCACCCTCCCGCGCAGGCGTGGCACGTGGCGACCGCTCCGCATGGCCGACCGGGAAGGTGTGAGTCCGGGTTTCTCACTGCTGTCGCGCGCGTCAACAGACAGGGTGACCAGAGCACCCAGAATGCTGTCAAACATCGCCAAAATCAGCCTGAAACCCATCAGCGGATTCTTGTACAAATCAAGCTATCTGCCCTCTGGCACTAGTACAATCCGTACAAACCACTCTTGCCACAGGCTTACCTCAATGCCATATGCAGGGTGCTAACGTTTTTCTATTTCGACCTACTGTCTCCTTCTACGGCGCTCAGTCTATCGATACAGACATACGACGCCAGGCTGCCGCAACTCCGTGGGCAGCACCAAACAGGAGACACGGATATGCCAGCAGGCACCGTAAAATGGTTCAACACCACTAAAGGTTACGGCTTTATTGCGCCAGAAGATGGCGGCAAGGACATCTTCGTCCACATCTCGTCCGTCGAACGCTCGGGCCTGACCGGTCTGGCCGACAACCAGAAAGTCACGTACGAACTGCGTTCGGGTCGTGACGGCCGCGAGAGCGCCGACAACATCCAGCTTGCATAAGCTCTTGAAAGGGTGAGGGAAATTCCTCACCCTTTTGTTCAACCGCTGCCGTTTCAGGTGGCCGATTGATCACATCACGGATGCGTGATGCTTGCCCCAGAATTGACCAAATAACATATCATGATGAAACTGGTTCTTGGGTTTCTTTGGTCAATTGATGAGGGTTTCGATGTTTACACGCCGAGTTTTTCTGGCCGGAACAGCAGCCACGCTGCTGCCGGGCATCGCCAGCGCCAAGAAAGCGGTCGAGTATGATCCGACACCGCAATTCGTGCGCATCAAAAAGCAGTTCCTGCCCGGGCAGCTGCTGGTCGCCCCCCGTTCATTCTATCTTTACTATGTCACCGAACCACGCAAAGCGATCCGCTATGGCTGCGGTGTCGGCAAGGCAGGTCTGGAATTCACCGGCACCGCTACTATCGATGTGAAAAAGGAATGGCCGACCTGGCGCCCGACCCAAGAGATGATCCAGCGCGATCCGGTGGCCTATGCAAAATTCAAGGACAATGACTATGTCCAGCCGGGAGGTGGGGATAACCCCCTCGGCGCGCGTGCGATGTATTTGTTCCAGAACGGTGTCGATACCTATTTCCGAATCCATGGCACGACCCAGCCACAAACCATAGGCAGGGCGGTGTCAAACGGGTGTATTCGGATGCTGAATGAACATGTCATCGATCTGTATAACCGGGTCCCTATCGGAACGGTTGTCACGGTCGTCTGATCGCTATCGCGGGAATGGCTAACCTTCCCCGCCCGCCTGCGTCACAAGTTGCAACACAGAGGGGCCCAGCGCTTCGACGATCTTCGCCACCCCGGCCGCATTTGGATGAATGCCGTCCGATTGCATGAATTGCGATACGGCTGCGGGGTCACCCTCCGCTGCAAGCCCTTCAAAGAAACTGCTGAAAAACAGAACTTCAAACTCCTGCGCCAGTGCAGGGTAAATGCCATCGAACGCCTGCTTGTATTCAGCGCCGTAGTTGCCCGGCGCCTGCATTCCGATCAACAAGACAGGAACCTTTGTATCGCGTGCAACCTGAAGTATCTTGCGCAGATTGGCTTGCGAAACTGCAGGATCGATCCCGCGCAACACGTCATTCCCGCCTAAGGCAACGATCAGTCCGTCCACATCGGGTGTCAGGGTCCATTCTACCCGCGCAGCGCCACCCGCCGTTGTATCGCCCGAAACGCCTGCGTTGATAACGCGAACATCTTCGCCCTTCGCCTGCAACCAACGGTCAAGCTGGGGAACAAACCCGTTCTCCTCCACCAGCCCGTAGCCTTGCGTCAGCGAGTCCCCAAGGGCTGCGATCACCACCTGATCGGCTGTGGCCGCAAAACCGCAGAACACAAATGGACTTGCCATCAAAACCTTGCGCAATACGGTGATCACTCCATATCCCAAAAACCGCTCCTTTATCGGGAAGACCCATGACGCCTGCTGTTCTCGCTCTTCAGAATGCCGCTTTATCGCTGGATGGCAATGCCGGGCGGGTCGATATTTTGCATGACATCACGTTGACCGTGAACAGGGGGGAAACGCTGGGGCTGATCGGGCCATCGGGGTCGGGAAAATCGTCGCTGTTGATGCTGATGGGTGGGTTGGAACAGGCAACAAGTGGTCAAATCTTGGCCTTGGATCAGAATTTGACAAGCATGGACGAGGACGCCCTGGCGCGGTTTCGGCGCGACAACATGGGCGTCGTGTTTCAGAATTTCCACCTGATCCCAACGATGACCGCGTTGGAGAACGTGGCGACACCGCTGGAACTGGCGGGGCACAAAGATGCGTTCGACCGGGCCGAGACTGAACTGAATGCCGTGGGGTTATCCCATCGTCGCGATCATTACCCGGCGCAGTTGTCGGGCGGCGAGCAGCAACGAGTTGCCCTGGCGCGTGCATCGGCACCACGCCCCAAGATCTTGCTGGCGGACGAACCAACCGGGAATCTGGACGAGACAAACGGTGCCGCGATTGTTGATTTGCTGTTCGGGCTTCGGCGCAAATATGATGCGACGCTGGTTCTTGTAACGCACAGCCGTTCACTGGCTGAACGATGTGACCGGGTGATCAGGCTGCGCGACGGCAGGATTGCCGAAATGACCCGGCAGGAGGCCGCAGAATGAGCCTTCGGCTGGCCGCGCGGCTGGCCCGTCGAGAACTGCGCGGGGGCCTGCGCGGCTTTCGCATCTTTCTGGCCTGTCTGGCCTTGGGCGTCGCAGCCATCGCAGCCGTCGGATCGGTGAGTCAGGCGATTCAGACCGGGCTGACCCGTGAAGGCGCATCCCTGCTGGGCGGCGATGCCGAGCTTGAGTTCACCTATCGTTTTGCTACTGAGGCCGAGCGCCTCTGGATGCAGCAGTCATCCGAACAGGTGTCAGAAATTGTCGATTTCCGCTCGATGGCGGTTGTGCCCCGCGACGCCGGGCCGGAACGTGCGCTGACCCAGGTCAAATCCGTCGATAAGGCTTACCCGCTCATCGGATCGGTCAAACTGGAGCCGGGCATCACGCTGGACGACGCCCTGAATGGCAGGTCCGGATTACCCGGTGCCATTATGGAACCCGTTCTGATAGACCGGCTTGGTTTGTCGGTCGGTGATCACTTCGCGCTTGGCACGCAAGAGTTCATTCTGATGGCCGCACTTCGGAATGAACCCGACAGCGCCGCGGCTGGTTTTGCCTTGGGGCCACGTACAATGGTGCGTACCGAAGCGTTGCAGGCATCTGGCCTGCTGGAGCCCGGAACGCTTTTTTCGACCAGGTACCGGCTGACCTTGCCCCAAGACGCGAACCTGTCGGAGGTGTCCGCAAGAGCCAGCGCGGCGCTTGAAGGCTCGGGGATGCGCTGGAGCGATGCGCGCAACGGCGCGCCGGGCATATCGGAATTCGTCAACCGCCTGAGTGCCTTTCTGGTCCTTGTCGGATTGTCGGGGCTTGCCGTCGGTGGCATCGGTGTGTCCGCCGCCGTGCGAGCCTATCTGAGTCAGAAAACGGAAACCATTGCGACATTGCGGACATTGGGGGCGGATCGCTCCACCATTTTTCAAACTTACATGATTCAGATCGGGGTGCTGTCCCTGACTGGCATTGTAATTGGGCTGGTACTGGGCGGGATGGCACCGCTTTTGCTGGCACCGCTGCTGGAATACCAGTTGCCCGTTCCAGCAGTGTTTTCTCTGTATCCGCAACCGCTGATAGAGGCTGCGCTTTATGGCCTGCTGACAGCATTTCTTTTCACGCTCTGGCCGCTGGCCAGAACCGAAGATGTGCGCGCCGCAACCCTGTTTCGCGATGCGCTGAGTGCGGCTCGTCCCATCCCACGCGCAATTTACGTCGTGGCAAGCGGGATTGGATTGGCGTCCCTGATCGCGATTGCGTCCTGGTTCAGCGGCTCAACGCGCCTAACCCTGTGGACCAGCGGCGGACTTGCGGGCGCACTGATCCTGCTGGCGCTCGCAGCCCATGCCATTCGCAAACTGGCACGGGCTGGGACACCTTTGGCGCGGGGCCGCCCTGCCCTGCGATGGGCTTTGTCCGCCATCTCTGATCCGCGTGAGGGTGCGGGGTCAGTGGTTTTGTCACTTGGTCTGGGTTTGTCAGTGCTGGCGGCGGTTGGGCAGATTGACGGCACGCTGCGCAACGCGATCTCCGGCAATCTGCCGGATGTCGCGCCCTCATACTTCTTTGTCGATATTCAAAAAGACCAGATGCCCGGTTTTACCGAACGGCTGCAAACCGATCCTGCTGTCAGCCGCATTGAAAGCGCACCAATGCTGCGGGGCATCATCACCCAGATAAACGGTCGCCCTGCGCGCGAGGTGGCCGGAGATCATTGGGTTCTGGAGGGAGATCGCGGCGTCACCTATTCAGCCCGCCCCCCGGCAAATGCACGGGTGACAGCGGGGGAGTGGTGGGCAGAGGATTATTCTGGCGCACCACAGATCAGCTTTGCAGCCGAAGAAGCCGAAGAGATGGGTCTGAAACTGGGCGATCAGGTAACTGTCAACATCCTGGGGCGGGATATCACCGCAGAGCTGACCTCAACCCGAGAGGTGGATTTTTCCACAGCGGGTATGGGTTTTGTCATGTCGATGAACCCGTCGGCACTGGCGGGTGCGCCACACAGCTTTATTGCGACGGTATATGCAGAAGAACAGGCCGAGGCCGCCATTCTGCGAGATCTTGCAGGCCAGTTCCCGAACATCACGGCCATCCGAGTGCGCGACGCAATTGACCGTGTTTCGGGCCTTTTGGCAGGGATCGCCGCCGCAACCTCGTATGGCGCGGGCGTGTCTTTGTTGACAGGATTCCTGGTGCTGATCGGGGCGGCAGCCGCCGGCGAACCCGCCCGCAGATACGAGGCGGCAATCCTCAAGACGCTGGGGGCTGACCGTGGCCGCATCCTGCGCAGTTTTGGACTACGCTCGGTCCTGCTGGGCGCCGCAGCGGGCTGCGTCGCCTTGCTGGTTGGCATCCTGGGCGGATGGGCTGTGGCCACCTACATCTTCGACACAGGTTTTACCGTGATCTGGTCTTCGGCCTTTGGCATCGTTCTGGCCGGTGTCGGCGTCACGCTCTGCGCAGGTTTCGCATTCGCGCTGCGCCCTCTCTCTGCCCGGCCAGCCCGCATTTTGCGGGCCAGCGACTAAGGTCAGCGTACGCAGGCCACGGGCTGCAACAGCTTCAGCAACGGGTCGTTGTCACAAACCAGCGCATCCAACGACACTTCGTCCAGAGATGCATAGAAAACTTCCGCCGCATCCTGCAATGCCAACCGCAGCCTACAGGCATCGGTCAAAGGACAGGTGTTGTCCGCATCCGCAAAACACTCGGCGATGGGCAAGGCCCCTTCGACGTGCCTGAACACCGCGCCGATCCGGATTTGGCTTGCCGGACGCGCCAACGACATACCGCCGTTGCGGCCGCGCTGAGTGCTCAGGTAATTCAACTGGCTTAACTGGTTGATCACCTGAGCCAGATGGTTTTCCGAGATGTTGCAGACTTCGGCGATCTCGGCTTTGGTGACCAGCCGGTCCGGGTGTGCGGCGCAATACATCAACAGGCGCACAGCGATATTCGTCCGTTTGGTAATCCGCATGAAGGCCTCCCTGAATAAAAGATGAAGCCTTATTGCATGTCGCGGAAAAAAGCGGTTTGACATACATCAATCGACCCAAAGGACACCTCTCACATGGCCGACCCCTATTTCTTTGGTTATGGAAGCCTTGTGAACCTCGCCACACATGATTTTCCCGACCCCCGCCCAGCAATACTGAAGGGGTGGAAACGCGCATGGCGACACACTGATCTGCGCCCGGTCGCGTTCCTGACAGCTGTCCCGGACCCCGAGTCTAAGATCGAAGGCATGATCGCGCATGTCCCCAAGAACGACTGGGCTGCGCTGGATGAACGGGAATGGGCCTATGACCGAATTCCGGTATCCCGGTCGATTTCACATCCACTGACACATGAAGTTGAAATTGCGGTCTACGCCGTCCCGCAAGATCGGCACAACGAGCCCAGCAATCACCACCCCCTGCTACTCAGCTACATCGATGTTGTTGTTCAGGGTTACTTGCGGGCGTTTGGAGAAGACGGGGCAGACCGGTTCTTTGCAACAACCAGCGGATGGGATGCCCCGATCCTGAATGACCGGGCCGAGCCACGTTACCCGCGACATCAACAACTCAAACCTGTCGAGCGTGATTTTGTCGATGACCGCCTGACCAGTTTGTCGGTTCGGATTGAACAACCGGTTTGACGACAAAAGGCCACGCCGACGGCGTGGCCCTTAAATGTCGTGTACTACCGCGTTAGCCGCGCGCGCGGATCACCTGCAGCAACGGCAGCAACGCCGCCATTTCCGGGCCACGTTCTGCACCTGTCAACGCCTTGCGCAGCGGCATGAACAGGCCTTTTCCCTTGCGGCCTGTTGCCTCTTTCACGGCGTTGGTCCAAGCTCCCCAAGTTTCACCATCGAACGGGCCTTCGGGCAGCAGCGACATGGCCTTAGCGATGAATTCGCGATCTTCATCGGCAACCAACGGTTCGGCGCCGTCACGGCACAGGTCCCACCACCCTTTGAGGTCGGCCAAAGTGGTGATGTTTTCCCGCGCCATGGCCCAGAACGGTTCGGCCAGTTCGGCAGGCACCCCGGCATCCGCGACAGCATCGGCCACATTCGCCAGCGGCAGCGATTGCAGGTATTTGGCGGTCAGCGGGAACAGGTCCTGCACGTCGAACTTGGTCGGCGCGGCACCAAACCGGCTCACGTCAAAGCCGTCGATCAACTCGGCCATATCCGAGCGCAGCTCGACCGGATCGGACGAACCCAGTCGCGCCATCAGGCTCAGCAGTGCCATCGGCTGCACGCCCTGTTCACGCAGATCGCGCAGGGCCAGCGTACCGAGGCGTTTCGACAGAGCTTCGCCCTGCGGGCCGGTCAGCAGCGAGTGATGCGCAAAGCGCGGGCAATCCCCGCCCAGTGCCTTGATGATCTGAATCTGGGTCGCAGTGTTGGTCACGTGATCCGAGCCGCGCACGACATCAGTCACGCCCATTTCAGTGTCATCCACCACCGACGCAATCGTATAAAGAACCTGCCCATCACCACGGATCAGAACCGGATCAGAGACCGAGGCCGCATCGATCGAGATGTCGCCCAGAATTCCATCGGTCCACTCGATCCGTTCGTGATCCAGCTTGAAACGCCAGACACCGTTGCCACGTTCAGCGCGCAGCGCATCCTTCTCGGCATCCGACAGGTTCAGCGCGGCACGGTCATAAACCGGCGGCTTGCCCATGTTCAGCTGTTTCTTGCGCTTCAGGTCCAGCTCGGTGGGCGTCTCAAACGCTTCATAGAACCGCCCCATCGCGCGCAACTTGTCAGCCGCTTCGGCGTAGCGATCCAAACGCTCGGATTGACGCTCGACGCGATCCCAGTGCAAACCCAGCCACTCAAGATCCTGTTTGATGGCATCGACATATTCCTCTTTCGAGCGCTCGGGGTCGGTGTCATCGATGCGCAGGATGAACGTACCGCCCGCCTTGCGGGCGATCAGATAGTTCATCAGGGCGGTGCGCAGGTTGCCCACATGGATGTAACCGGTGGGCGACGGGGCGAAACGGGTGGTTGTCATGGGTGTCTCCTGTTGGCGCGGCTCTTGTCACATGGGCGCGTTTTTGTCCAGCCGCCGCTTGATCCATCAGGTGATTCAACGCGGTTCCACGGGCCATATCCTGCCAAGGTCGTCCAACCCGGCGCGAATGAGTTCCGACAGAACCTGCATGTCGATATCCGCCAGCTTGTTCACATACAGGCAGGACTTGCCCAACTTGTGCTTACCCAACCGGGCCAGAATGCCGCCAAAATCCGCGTAACCCGGCATGATATAAATCACCAGCGCCGACTTGCGCGGAGAAAATCCGGTTGCCAGAAAATCGCCCTCTCGGCCCGAGGCGTAGCGATAGTGATAACGGCCATACCCTATCATCGACGGGCCCCACATGACCGGATCAAATCCGGTGGTAGCCCGAAACAGGTCGTCCAGAGCGCGCGTCTCTTCGGCCCGACGTTCTGATTGGACCGAATTAAGGAAGTCTTCTACACTTTGATCCGTTGGAACGGTTTTGTTCTGCGATCGCGACATGAACAAAAATTAACACGTATTGTTCATCCATGCACCCTGCGTGGATGTCGTAACATCTGGTCAGAATCTCACACCGTTCTAGTTTTTCTAAAGGTGTTCTGACAGGGAGAACGATAATGACGATCAAACTTACTCGCCGCGCCGCCTTGGGAACTGCTGCCGCCTTACCGTTTGCCACGGCAGCAGCGCCGGTTTTGGCCGCAGCCTCTGACGCCAAGGCCAACTCGACCATCGCCAAGTCATTCCATGTCGGCGACTTTACCGTCACGACCTTGCTGGATGGCAGCCTGCCCCGCGATGGCGCCCAGGATATCTTTGGCGGCGGAGCGTCAGATGAAGACTTCGCAAAGGTTTCGGCCGAGAACTTTATTCCCGCCGATACCGCCCAGTTCTTCTTTACCCCCTCACTGGTCAACACCGGATCGGAACTGGTATTGTTCGACACCGGTCTTGGGCAGGGCGGCATTCAGGTCGCTTTGGCCGATGCAGGTGTCAGCCCGGATCAGATCGACGTTGTCGTACTGACCCACATGCATCCCGACCATATTGGCGGCATGACAACGGATGGCGCACCGACCTTTGCCAACGCACGCTATGTGACTTCGGCAACGGAATACGATTTCTGGTCCGCGCAGGAGGCCGGAAACAATGTCGGTGATCTTGTGGCCGCAAAAGTCACACCGATGGCCGAGAAGATGAGCTTTGTCGGTGATGGAGAGCAAGTGGCGTCAGGCATAACTGCGGTTGCGGCCCACGGCCATACCCCGGGTCATACGGTTTATCATCTGGAGAGCAACGGACAGCGCCTTCTGCTGACAGCGGACTTGGCCAACCATTACGTGTGGTCCTTTGCCCATCCGGAATGGGAGGTTCGGTTTGACATGGACAAGGCCGCCGCAACCGCCGCGCGCCGAAACGTTCTTGGCATGCTGGCAGCCGACAAGGTGCCGATGGTCGGCTATCACATGCCCTTCCCTGCCGCGGGCTTTGTCGAGACACGGGGCGAGGGCTTCCGCTTTGTTCCAGTCAGCTATCAGATGATGGGCTAAGCCCCTAGTAACCTGGATCCGGTCGCACTTTTGAGCCGTCAGTGAACCGAGACAGACGGAACGCGGTCGGATCCACACAAGGGGTTGAATCAGTGACAAGGTCCGCTGTCAGGCGGCCGGCGCCGGGCCCGATGCCAAAGCCGTGGCCGGAAAAGCCCGTGGCGATATACATACCCGGTACGTCATCCACGCCCGAGATTACGGGAATGGCGTCGGGGGTGACATCAATCATACCCGCCCAACTTTGGACGATTTCACTGTCCAGCAAAGCAGGAAATCCTTTTCGTGCACTGGCCCAGGCTTGTCGCAAAAACTTCTGCGAAGGTTCAGGATCCAAAACCCGGCACAGCTCGAACGGGGTTATGTCGGTCGGCAACCATCTTCTGTTTTGACGGGCCTCGATAGCCCACTGATTTGACCAGCGAAAGCGCAGGGATTTCCATTCCTGCGCAAAGGCAAAGCGAAACTGCAACCCCAGCCGGAAACTGTCCGGTACGATATCGACCGTGTTCTGATGTCCGGACGCGATGGTGTGCCCCCCATCAGCGCGCTTTCGGATCGCAACATCATCCGACCATAACGCAGTTTCGGGCCCATCTTTCACCGGAGAAGTCCGCAGAACCGTATTCAGAACCTTAAGCTGCGGCAGGTTGATACCTGCATTTCCCGCAAACAAACGCGACCACGCGCCCCCCGCCAGAACCACGCGCCCGCAGGCGACCTTGCCGCGCTCGGTGAATACACCAGCAATACGCCCATCCTGAATGTCTACACTTCGCACGGCGCAGCCTGTCATGATTACAGCACCCAGACGCCGTGCGGCTTCGGCTATGGCCGGGGCAGCCCATTGCGGCTCGGCGCGCCCGTCCTGCGGCATGTACAGGGCAGATGTCAGGCCGGTTTCATGCCCGTGCAACAACTCTGCCAACTCGCGTCCCGACACCATTTTTGCCCCGGTCTGTAATCCTTCTACATGGCGCATCCAACGCTTCAGATTGACTTCGCCCCGCTTGCCGGACGCGCCAAAAAGAATGCCGGATTGCGTATATCCGGTATTGCCATCCAGGCGGGCATCAAGGGTCGGCCATATCCGCAACGCCTCTTGCATCAGGGGAATTTCGCGGGGGTCTCGCATACCCAAACGCACCCACCCCCAATTGCGCGAGCTTTGTTCAGCCGCAATCTGTCCCTTTTCGCACAAAAGGACGGAAGCTCCGCGTTCTGCCAGTTCCAGCGCTGTTGAAACGCCGATTATGCCGCCGCCAACAACGACGACATCAACAGATTTGGGAAGGGCAAGATTGGATTCTACGGGGTTCGGTTTTGGTGCCGTCATAAATACGCATTACTCTGTCGCCTGAACCCGTATGGGGACCAAGGTCTAGAAGTTTGGCAACACGAATTGTCGCAATGTTGGCACTATTTATGACGCCTGTGGCCCAGACGCCAACGGCATCGAAAATCCTCAGCACATCACGCTGCGCCGGACAGTTCCGCCCATTTCTGACGCAGCTTCGCGGTCAACCCGGTGTCTTTTTGCACGGTCTGGGCGGTTACGTCCTTCTGCGGCAACAAGCTTGGAAACTCAGCCCGAAGCGACGCCGCTGCCTGTTCGTCGGACAGCCGCTGTTCATTCAGGACACCGACAATCGCCGCTTCCAGCTTTTCCTCATCCAACTCCTGCGGCGGAGATTCCATCGTCCGCCGTTTCAAAAGAGCATGATGCGATCTCTGATATTCACTATACATGTCAAAACCAAACCATTTACTCAGACATCCAACCCCGGATGCGTCACACTTCATCAAAATCGGCTTGCGACTTTGAGAATTGCGTCGCACCAGCCCCACATAGGGCAATTTTCAAGCTGAAATGTGGCAGAAAGTTGTCACTGCAACAAGTCAAAGGCCGGATTTTGTTCCTCTGGCAGGCCCAAAACGAGAAATCGGAAAACAATCAAAAGGAGGGAAACTTTACTGTTTCCAATGCAACGCGCGAATTGCGGCAATCAGGGGCGATCGCGCCAGCGATTCACAATTGGATACCGCCGGTCCAGCCAGAACGCGCGGTTGCTCAGGCGCGTACCGGGGGCGGACTGGAACCGTTTATACTCGCTGATATAAACCAGATGCTCGACCCGCTGAGCATCTGCTTCGTTGTACCCGGCGGCGACGCAGTCCGCGATCGATCCGTCCTGATCGACCAGGATCTCAAGTATTCCGTCCAGCACCGGGTAATCCGGCAGGCTGTCGCTGTCTTTCTGATCTTCGCGCAGTTCCGCACTGGGCGGTTTGTCGATGACAGAGGGACGGATCACTTCGCCTGCAGGGCCCATCATCCAGTTGCGGTGATTGGCATTGCGCCAGCGGCAGGTTTCAAACACACGGGTCTTGTACAGATCCTTGATCGGATTATAGCCGCCGTTCATGTCGCCATAGATCGTGGCATAGCCCACGGCGACCTCGGATTTGTTGCCGGTGGTCAACAACATTTCGCCGAACTTGTTCGAGATCGCCATCAACAGCAACCCGCGCAGGCGGGATTGAATGTTTTCTTCGGTCAACCCTTCATCCAGCCCTGCAAACAACGGGGCCAAAGTACTGGTGACGGCTGCGCGGCTGTCCGAGATCGGCACGTAGTCATAATGGACGCCCAGCGCTTTGGCGACCGCCTCGGCATCGTCAAGCGAGGCCTGACTGGTGTACTCCGACGGGAGCATCACGCAGCGGACATTTTCGGCCCCGATGGCATCGACTGCAATGGTCGCGACCAGCGCGGAATCAACCCCGCCGGACAAGCCCAGCAGCGCCTTTTTGAAACCGGTTTTCCCCATGTAGTCGCGAAGAGACTGCACCATCGCGCGGTAATCCTGCTCCCACTCATCCGGTTGGGGCACGATTTCACCTGATGCGATCCGCCAGCCGTCTTCGCCGCGCTCAAGGTCGACTTGAGAGAGTAGCTCGTCGAAAATAGGCATCCGGAACGCCAATTCCCCGCCCGGGTTTAGGCCAAAACTGGCACCGTCAAAGACCTGATCATCCTGCCCGCCAACCATATTCAGGTAAATCAGTGGCAGTCCCGTTTCGACCACGCGCGCGACCATATGGTTCAACCGCACATCGTATTTATCCCGGAAATAGGGCGACCCGTTGGGGACCAACAAAAACTCGGCCCCGGTTTCCTCCAGCGTTTCTGCCACGTCCGGGTGCCAGCTGTCTTCGCAGATCGGGCTGCCAATCCGGAAATTCCCTACCGAATACGGCCCACCCAGAGGTCCCGCATCGTAAAGGCGCACTTCGTCGAACACCGTCTCGTTCGGCAGGTGGTGCTTCAGAACCTTGCTGGTGATCCGGCCACCCTTCAGGATCAGGTAGGCGTTGTACAGCTTTCCATCATCGACCCAGGGACCACCTATGGCAATTGCAGGACCTTCGGCGCATTTTGCAGCCAGCGCTTCAACCGCAGACATGGCTGCGCGGTGGAATACCGGTTTGAGAACCAGATCCTGCGTGTTGTAGCCGGTGATGAACATCTCGGGGAAAGCCACCAGATCCGCGCCCGCTGCCTTGCCTTGTTCCCATGTCGCAAAGGCCTTTGCTGCGTTGCCTTCGATATCGCCAACGGTCGGGTTCAGTTGCGCCAGAGTGATGCGGAAACGGTCGGCCATGCTGCCCTCTTGCCTCGTAAGTCCTATTGCCATTTAGCAGATCACCGCGCGAGTAAAAGACCAATGCGGCAAAAGCCGTTGCTCTGCCTGCAACGGTACCTTAGTTTTGCGCAAGAGATATCACCAGCGACGACCGGGCAGACAGGACCAGAAATGAACGTGATCCGAAACTCAATTTTGGCAGCGGGGATGAGCCTGGCAGCTGCCACTGCTTTCGCGCAGGACGGGACTGTCATCGTCAAGGATGATGAAGTTGGCGGTGTCTATGAAGGCACTTACGAGAACGGGTTGCGGCACGGGACAGGAACGTATCGGCTGCCGAATGGGTTTGAATACACGGGGCAGTGGGTAGAAGGCGAAATTCAGGGTCAGGGTACGACACGCTACCCCGACGGGTCAGTCTACGAAGGCATGTTCGCCAAGGGTCGGCCCGAAGGGCGCGGCAAGATCATCTATGCCAATGGCAGCAGCTACGAGGGCGATTGGTCCAAAGGGTCAATCAACGGCACCGGCATCGCTGAATTCGCGAACGGCACGCGCTATGAGGGTGAGTTCAGGAACGCTCAGCGACATGGCAAAGGCGTGCTGAGTTTTCCCGACGGATATATCTATGATGGCGACTGGGTCGACGGTGAGCGGCAGGGCAAGGCCAGGATCACCTATACGGATGGCAGCGTTTACGACGGCGACGTCAACGCAGGTTTGCGCGATGGAACCGGCACGCATACGATGCCCGACGGAATGGTGTATTCAGGGGATTGGTCCGGCGACCAGATCACCGGGACGGGCAGCCTGACTTATTCCAATGGCGATATATACGAAGGCGAACTTCAAGAAGGGCGCCGCTACGGTAAGGGCAAAGTGACCCACGCGCAGGGGGATGTGTACGAAGGCGATTTTGTCGACGACCGTCGCCACGGCAAAGGAACGTTCACCGGAACAGACGGCTTTGTGTATACCGGCGACTGGAACGCCGGGCAGATTGAAGGCCTAGGCGAAGTGACCTATCCGGATGGCTCTGTCTATGTCGGCGATTTCGTTGCCGATCTGGCCGAAGGAAACGGCAGCATCACCTATCCGGACGGATCGACCTATGAAGGCGAATGGATCGCGGGTGTTATCGAGGGTCAAGGCACGGCCACGTATACCAATGGTATGATCTACAAAGGCCAATTCAAAAACGCGCAAAGCCACGGCAAAGGTGTGGTTACGCGCGCAGATGGCTCGGTATATGACGGCGACTGGGTTGAAGGTGTGCGTCAGGGCAAAGGCAAGGCGACCTATTCCGATGGCACGGTCTACATCGGTGATTTCCTGAACGGAAAACGGCATGGCAAAGGCGAAATCGTAACCCCCGCCGGGTTCAAATATTCGGGCGACTGGTCGGACGGAAAAATCAACGGCGTGGGTACCGCCACCTACTCGAACGGCGACGTGTATGAGGGCAGCTTTGTTGACAACAAACGGCAGGGCAGTGGGACGATGCGCTATGCCAACGGCCAGGAGGAAAGCGGTGTCTGGGAAAACGGCGTGTTGCCGGACCAGACCTCGGACCAGCAGAGTGACGCTGACACCCCTGCCCCGCAACCCAGCCCGGATGCAAATACTGAGGCAACCGGAAGCTCGGACGGGTGAAGGCTCACCACGGGACCGGCTTACCGGCCCAATCATAGAACCCACCGGTATCAGCCAGCGTTAACCCGCGTATCACGTTCAACAGGTTGTCGGCGGCTGCTTCAGGTTCGACGGCAGGATGACGACCCAGGTATTTGTTCGTGAACTCTGTTTTTACCGTGCCGGGGTGAAGGGCGACGCAAATTGCTTGTTTATGTGTTCGGGCCAATTCAATTGCGGCGGTATGGACGACCTGATTAACCGCTGCCTTAGCCACACGGTAGCTGATCCAACCACCTGTCCGATTATCCCCGATTGATCCCACCCGCGCCGAAAGCACCGCGAATACAGATCGTCTATGTCGCGGCAACAGCTGATACGCGCGGCTTAGCACCAATGCCGGACCAACGGCATTCAACGCAAACTGATCCATCATGGCTTTGGCTGAAATCGCCCGAATGGTCTTTTCCGGCACAGCGCCGTCTATCTCTAACGCGCCCGAAGCCACCAGAATCAGATCAAACTGGTCTGGCAGGCTTTCAAGCATCAGCATCACCCTGTCCCGATCAGTCAGGTCAAAGCCGTCCTCCGACCGGGACAAACGCGTGACCGAAACGCCCTGCTCAACCAGCCGTCCGGTAACAGCTGCGCCAATCCCGCCAGAAGCACCAATTATCAATGCAGTTTCCATCCGTGACCAGCTAGCGGCGCTGTGCGAACAATCAAGGCTGTCGAAAAAGGGCAGTTGCCAGAAGTTCGCGTATTGCAAATTGGTTCTTTCCATTCCCGGCGGGCTCTGTATAACCTCAATCCCATGATCAACCGCGCAGATATCCCTTGTGTCGACACCGCCCTTCGCGGTGCGTCGCTGCGTGGCCTACTGATCCTAATCCGCCTCTGAGCGTGCCATCCGGCGCGCCCGCTCAGAGGAGGACGCCAGCGCGCCATAGGCTTTAGGACAGAAGAAGAAAGAGAACCCCATGACCAACGTGACCGACCAAGACCGCGTCTTGATCTTCGACACCACTTTGCGCGACGGCGAGCAGAGCCCCGGCGCCACCATGACCCATGACGAAAAACTCGAGATCGCCGAGCTGCTGGACGACATGGGCGTCGATATTATCGAGGCCGGTTTTCCCATCGCGTCGGAAGGCGATTTCAAGGCTGTGACCGAAATTGCACAACGGTCGAAAAACAGCCGCATCTGCGGTCTGGCCCGCGCGAATTTTGCCGATATCGACCGCTGCTGGGAGGCGGTAAAACACGCCGAGAAGAACCGCATTCACACGTTCATCGGCACTTCACCGCTGCACCGTGCCATCCCGAATCTGACGATGGACGAAATGGCCGACAAGATCCACGAAACGGTCAGCCATGCGCGCAACCTGTGCGAAAACGTGCAGTGGTCTCCGATGGACGCGACCCGAACCGAATGGGATTACCTGTGTCGTGTGATCGAGATAGCGATCAAGGCCGGGGCAACCACGATCAACATCCCGGATACGGTGGGCTATACCGCTCCGGTGGAAAGCGCGGACCTGATCAAGCGGCTGATCGAAACGGTGCCGGGGGCGGATGACGTGATCTTTGCCACCCATTGCCACAACGACCTTGGCATGGCGACCGCGAACTCGCTGGCCGCTGTCGCAGGCGGTGCGCGCCAGATTGAATGCACCATCAACGGTCTGGGCGAACGCGCAGGCAACACGGCGCTGGAAGAAGTGGTCATGGCGCTGCGCACGCGCAACGATATCATGCCGTGGCACACTGGCATCGACACCACCAAGATCATGCACATCTCGCGTCGGGTTGCGACGGTCTCGGGTTTTCCGGTGCAGTTCAACAAGGCAATTGTTGGCAAGAACGCTTTTGCCCATGAAAGTGGCATCCATCAGGACGGGATGCTGAAAAACCGCGAAAACTTTGAAATCATGCGTCCTGAGGACATTGGTCTGTCGGGAACATCCCTGCCGCTTGGTAAACATTCGGGTCGCGCTGCCTTGCGCGACAAGCTCGAAACGCTTGGGTTTGAGGTTGGTGACAACCAACTCAAGGATATCTTCGTCCGGTTCAAGGATCTGGCGGATCGCAAGAAAGAGGTGTTCGACGACGATCTCATTGCGCTGATGACGCTGGACGAGGCTGACGACCACCTGCAACTGGTTTCGATGAAGGTGACTTGCGGCACGGGCGGTAAGGCGGAATCGACGGTCGAGCTGGAAGTTGAAGGCGTGGACAAAATCGCCACCGAACATGGCGACGGCCCGGTGGATGCAACCTTTAAGGCGATTCGTGCGATTTATCCCAACACGGCGCGTCTTCAGCTTTATCAGGTTCATGCCGTAACCGAGGGCACGGACGCGCAGGCAACGGTTTCCGTGCGCCTGGAAGAGGATGGCATGATCGCAACAGGCCAGTCGGCAAACACCGATACCGTCGTGGCGTCAGCAAAGGCCTATATCCACGCTCTCAACCGCCTGATCGTGCGCCGTGAAAAGGCTGGACCGGGCGCAGATGCGCGCGAGATCAGCTATAAAGACCTGACCTGATCGACGAAGCTCCAGAAAACGGCCCGAACTTCCGGGCCGTTTTGTGCCTCAGGACAATCCGGCCTTAGCCAGCCCCTGGATAAGGTGCTGCAAATCCTCTTCGCGTCCGTAATGAAGGTTCGCGACAAGGTCCTGAACAGTCAAATCCGGCTGTGACACATGGATTTCCTTGACATGTTGGCGGGCGTCGGCCTCGTTGCCCAGCCAACTGTGACACGCCGCAACATAGGCGTGCTGAACCACATCCAATGCCGGTAAGCGCGAAAAGTCCTCGATCGCAGCTTCATATTGCTTTGCGCCGAAATGGGCTTTGCCCAAATGGCTCCAGAACCGGGCCGGATGATGGGGGTTCAGCCGCATCGCTTTTTCGATCCACTCGGCACCTTCCTCGGGCCGACCGGACCAGGTCAGCAACTCTCCCATCTGCACCACGACCAAATCGTAATTTGGATTCAAAGACAGCGCGCGTTCCTGATGGTAGCGGGCGCGCCCAAGGTCATTTTGCAAAATTTCCACCGCCGCCATCAACCTGTGTACGTCGGCATCGTTATCGTCCAGTGATGCCGCCTTCTTGGCCGAATCCAGCGCCAGCATCTTCATCGCCTCGCCGTCCTCGGCCCAGCCGTACCCCCAGGCCTGACCGCGAATGCAACCGCGCCAGGCATGGGCATGAGCATATTCCGGGTCCAGTTCGATGGCCCGCTCGATCAGTTTCATCGCTTCGGCATTGTCCTCACGTGTGCTGCGGTGGTGCAGAACCTTTGCGGCCAGAACGCACTCATAGGCCGCGAAATTTGAAGGGGTCTTTCGCTTTAAGTCTTCCTGTTGCGACGCTTCGATGCGGCCCGGCAGTGTCGCCACAACTGCCGAAGTGACCTCGTCCTGGATGGTAAAAATATCATCCAGGTCACGGTCGTATTTCTCGGCCCAGATATGGGCGTCGTTCTGACTGTCGATCAACTGTACCGTGACGCGCAGGCGATTTCCGGCTTTGCGCACACTGCCTTCGACGATGTATTGCGCGCCCAGAGTCTCGCCGACTTGGCGAAGGTTCACGGCCTGCCCCTTGTAGACGAAACTGGAATTGCGCGAAATCACGAACAACTCGTGCCGACGGCTGAGTTCGGTTAACAGGTCTTCAGTCAAACCGTCGACGAAGAACTCCTGTTCGGGATCGCCGCTCATGTTCTCGAACGGCAGAACCGCAATTGTCGGTTTGACGACTCTGGTTGAGCCGTCCTCTTTGGAATTTTCACCAGCCGCCGCAGCAGGCGCGTCCAGTTCAACGCGGAAGGCATGAACCGGCTGGGAAATATTCTTGAGCGAAATCTCCCCCAGATCCTGAAAGCGAAGATCCAGCCGACTGGTCACCTGGTTGTGCACCGCGCCGGAAATCAACACGTCACCAGGAGAGGCAGACTGTTCCAGGCGCGCGGCCACATTGACCCCACTGCCGAAAATATCCCCGTCTTCAAAGATGATTTCATCCAGATTGATACCGATCCGAAATTGGATGCGCTGATCCTTAGGCACATCTGCATTTCTGCGAAACATCCGGTTCTGGACTTCGACGGCACAAGCCACGGCATCGCAGGCGCTGGTGAACTCGACCAACATCCCATCGCCGGTTGTCTTGATAACAGTGCCTCGGTTTTTTTCGATCGACGGGTCGATTAATTCGATCCTATGAGTGCGCAAACGGGCCAAGGTGCCTTGTTCATCCGCTTCCATCAGGCGGCTGTAACCCACCATGTCTGCTGCCAGAACTGCTGCGAGTCTGCGATTCATTGCGATCCCCCCAGCGCCAAGTCTAGTGCCGCATGCCCTGACCGAACAAGAATTTTAATCGGTACATGCAGGGCGTGTATCGGCGAGGTGGCGTGCGCCTTCAACATGTCGTCTGGTGTCAGCCGAGACCGGAAAACAGCGCATCCAGTTTTTGCGTTTCTTCGGCAAACCCGAATGGCGCATTCACAAAGAACATCCCGGACCCCACCATCCGATGCCCTTCGCGCGCGGCGGGAAAGCGGACCTCATGACGCACAGATTTCGGCATATTCTGAGCCTTCAAAGCGGCGACCATCCTGACGTGCCTCTCATCTGTCAGGATCGGGTACCAAAGGGCAATCACGCCCACATTCCACTTGCGGTGCAGCTTGGCGATTATGCCGGGCATGCGGTCGTAATCGGTTTTCACCTCGTAACTGGGGTCAATCAGCATCATGCCCCGACGCGGAGTCGGAGGCAGCAAAGAATGTGCCAGATCGAACCCATCCTGCTGATAGACCTTCGCCCCAAACGGCGACATCGCCAACGACAGGGCCGCAAATTCCTGTGGGTGCAGTTCCGCGAGGTGCAAACTGTCCTGTTCCCGCAACATAGTCGCGGCAATCATAGGTGATCCAGGATAGGCCATGTCGCCGTACCGGGTTTGTACTTGCTTCAGGACCTGCGCCATCGGGTGGTCGGGCCCGAACCACCCTTCCCGCTGTGCGCGACCGATCCCTGCCGCTGCCTCTCCTGTCCGAACGGATTCGTCTGCATCCAACCGGTACAACCCACGCCCGGAATGCGTCTCGATATAGCTGAGCGGCTTGTCTTTGCGTGTCAGATAATCCAGCACCCACGCCAGTAATGCGTGCTTTTGGACATCCGCCAGATTCCCGGCGTGGTAAATGTGTTGATAAGAGAGCATTTTGCCTTCTAAAGTCCCATTCAATAAGGCGGAAAGGTGCTGATTGTCGCGGAATCAGCCCTTTTACCGGGCGTGATGGCACCCTATAAGTCATCCGTCCCGGAACCGTCGAGTCGCGGGCAGTAGAAAACCGACATTACAGGATCAGGGAAAACATGGGGATCTTTGGCAATCTGGGCGGCCTGTTCACAGCGGACATGGCTATCGACCTTGGAACAGCAAACACGCTGGTTTACGTCAAGGGGCGCGGTGTCATCCTGTCTGAACCTTCGGTTGTGGCCTATCACGTCAAGGACGGTGTGAAGAAAGTTCTGGCCGTTGGCGAAGATGCAAAGCTGATGCTGGGTCGGACACCCGGTTCGATCGAGGCCATCCGTCCGATGCGCGAAGGTGTGATCGCCGATTTTGATACTGCCGAAGAAATGATCAAGCACTTCATCCGCAAGGTGCACAAGCGCTCGACTTTCTCGAAACCCAAGATCATTGTCTGCGTTCCCCATGGCGCAACCCCGGTCGAAAAGCGCGCAATTCGTCAGTCGGTCCTGTCAGCAGGTGCCCGTCGCGCGGGCCTGATTGCCGAACCGATTGCGGCCGCGATCGGGGCCGGCATGCCGATCACCGACCCGACCGGCAACATGGTTGTCGATATTGGCGGGGGCACCACCGAGGTTGCGGTTCTGTCGTTGGGCGACATTGTCTATGCCCGTTCGGTCCGTGTTGGTGGTGACCGGATGGACGAGGCCATCATTTCCTACCTGCGTCGCCAACAGAACCTTCTGGTGGGTGAATCCACGGCTGAGCGCATCAAGACAACCATCGGCACCGCCCGCATGCCCGACGACGGGCGCGGTCAGTCGATGCATATCCGGGGGCGTGACCTGTTGAACGGCGTGCCCAAGGAAATCGAGATCAGCCAGGCCCAGATAGCCGAAGCGTTGTCAGAGCCCGTGCAACAGATCTGCGAGGCGGTTATGACCGCACTTGAGACAACGCCCCCCGATCTGGCAGCTGACATTGTCGACCGTGGTGTGATGCTAACCGGTGGCGGCGCGCTGCTGGGCGATCTGGACCTGGCCCTGCGCGAACAGACAGGCCTGGCGGTATCCATTGCGGACGAAAGCCTGAATTGTGTGGCTTTGGGCACCGGCAAGGCACTGGAATATGAAAAACAGCTGCGCCACGCGATTGACTACGAAAGCTAAGGCGCGCACCCTCGGAAGATAGGGTTATATCGGCGCGAGCAGCACGGGAAGGTAACCTGTGGCAAAAGACCGATCACAGCGCGATGAGTACACGCCCCCCCTGCGACGCTTGTTGCTGGGGATCGTTGTGCTGTGCCTGCTTGGTATCTTCCTTTTGTGGCGGATCGACAGCCCGCGTGTAGAACGGTTCCGCGCGCGAATCGTGGATACGGTTGTACCATCGATGGAATGGGCCATGGTCCCGGTGACTGCCGCCGTCAATCTGGTGCGTGACTTCCAAAGCTATCAGCGCCTGACCGAGCAAAACAGGGAACTGCGTAGCGAACTGCGCCTAATGCGCGCCTGGAAAGAGGCTGCTTTGCAGCTTGAACAGGAAAACGCGCGACTTCTAGATCTGAACAATGTCCGCCTTGACCCTCGTCTGACCTACATCACCGGCGTTGTCATGGCAGACAGCGGGTCGCCATTCCGGCAATCCGTTCTGCTGAATGTCGGAGAGCGTGACGGGATCGTAGATGGATGGGCCACGATGGACGGCATTGGCCTGGTGGGACGGATATCAGGTGTTGGCCCTGACACGGCACGCGTGATCCTTGTGACGGACGCGACCAGCGCCATTCCCGCAACCATTCAACCTTCTGGGCAGACCGCTCTAATCAAAGGCGACAACAACCCCGCGCCCGCGGTGGAGTTTCTTGAGAACCGCGAGTTGGTTCGCCCCGGCGACCGGGTGATCACTTCGGGTGATGGCGGCGTGTTTCCTGCGGGCCTGCTGATCGGTCAAATCGCGGCAGACCCCGGGGGGCGCCTGCGGGTCCGACTGTCGGCAGATTTCGAAAGGCTCGAGTTTCTCAGGGTTCTGCGGTTTCACTCGGCTCCGCCCATTCAGGATCCGGGCAGTATCGTAGGCCCCACCCGCCCAGAGGTGGCATTGACCCCGGATGAGGTCAGCGATGGATAGACCGACTTCGCAAATCTGGGCCATGCGCAGCCTTTATGCCTTGCTGGCTTTTGCTGTGCTGTTTCTGCACCTGTTGCCATTGGACGCTCAACCCGATCGTTGGCCTTTTCCCGACGTCCTGATTGCCCTGACTTTTGCCTGGGTGTTGCGGCAGCCCGATTACGTCCCGACTGTTTTGGTCGCGCTTGTCATGCTGATGGCCGACTTTCTGCTGCAACGTCCACCGGGTCTATTGGCAGCGCTGACCGTAGTCGGGTCGGCCTATCTGCGGTCAGCGGCTTTGGGTATGAGGGATGCGGGATTTGCCGGGGAGTGGATGTCTGTCGGCATTGTGATCACGGCGGTCATCTTGATGAACAGGTTAGTACTATCGGTGATGTCCGTGCAGCAGGCTGCAATGGGGCCGGTCGTGGTTCAGCTTGTGCTGACGGTCGCTGTCTACCCGTTGGTCGTGTTGCTTAGCCAAAGCGCGTTGGGAGTCCGCCGCATATCCGCTGCTGATGTCAGCGCTGTGGGAAGCCGGGCATGAAACAGCGCAAACCCAAATCCCAGGGCCTTGCCTATAAGCGACTGCCACGCAGAGCGCTGTTGCTGGGTGGTCTACAGGCGGTGTTCATAGGCAGTCTGGCGGCACGAATGCGGTTCATGCAGGTAGAACAGGCCGACGAATATCGCCTGTTGGCCGAAGAAAACCGCATCAACATCCGGCTTATCCCACCGACCCGTGGGCGTATCTATGACCGGAACGGTCAGATCATCGGCCAGAACTCACCTTCCTATCGCATCGTCATTGTGCGTGAGGATGCCGATGACGTGGAAAAAGTCATCGCCAAACTGTCGGAACTGATCCCTCTGAACGAAGATGAGATCGAGCGCGCCAGGACTGAAATGCGCCGCTCGGCCCCGTTTCTGCCGGTGACGCTGGCGGATCAGGTTACGTGGGAGGATATCTCGAAGGTTGCGGTCAATGCTCCGGCGCTGCCGGGCGTAACGCCCGAGGTCGGCCTGACGCGGCAATACCCACGATACGAGGATTTCGCCCATATCGTCGGCTATGTCGGCCCGGTCAGCGACTATGACCTCAGCAAAATCGAAGACCCTGAGCCGGTATTGCGCATCCCAAGATTCCAGATTGGAAAGGTCGGCCTTGAGGCAAAGCAGGAAATCGAACTGCGCGGCAAAGCCGGTGCAAAGCGGGTCGAGGTCAACGCGACGGGGCGTGTCATGCGCGAGCTTGACCGGCAGGAAGGACAACCCGGGGCAGATCTGCAACTGTCCATCGACGCTGAACTGCAACAATATGCACAGGCGCGACTGGCGGGCGAAAGTGCGGCCGCAGTTGTCATAGACTGCGAAACCGGCGACCTGCGCGCGGTTGCCTCGGCACCCAGTTTTGATCCGAACCTGTTTGTTCGCGGCATTTCGGTCGCCGATTACCGGGCACTGACAGAAGACAAGTATCGTCCGCTGGCGAATAAGTCCGTGCAAGGCACATATCCTCCGGGATCGACCTTCAAGATGGTCACCGCGCTGGCCGCGTTGGAAGCTGGCGTAGTCTCCCCCGGCAACACCGTGTACTGCCCCGGGCACCTGAAGGTCGGCAGTCGTCGCTTCCATTGCTGGAAACGTGGTGGGCACGGGACGGTCGACCTCAACCTCTCGCTGAAACGCAGCTGCGATGTCTATTACTATGACGTGGCTCTGCGGGTTGGCATCGACAAGATCTCTGACATGGCCCGCACTTTGGGACTGGGGGTCAAGCATGATATCCCGATGTCTGCAGTGGCAGATGGGCTGGCCCCCAATCAGGAATGGAAGCAGCGCACGTATGGTCAGGAGTGGCTTGTGGGCGATACGGCAAACGCGTCCATCGGTCAGGGCTTCATGCTGGCTTCGCCGCTGCAACTGGCTGTGATGACCGCCCGCATCGCCACCGGTCGTGCAGTCACGCCGCGCCTGGTGCGCTCGATCGACGGTGTTGAACAACCCTCGGGCGCTGGAGAGCCACTGGGCCTCAATTCCTACAATCTGGAACAGGTCCGCAAGGCCATGTTCTCGGTCTCGAATGACAGGCGGGGCACGGCATATCGAAGCCGCATCATCGCGGATGAGTTCCGGATGGCAGGGAAAACCGGAACCAGCCAGGTTCGAAACATCACCAAGGCCGAACGGGCGGCAGGCGTGATCCGCAACGAGGACCTGCCGTGGGAACGCCGCGACCACGCACTGTTCGTTTGCTTTGCACCGTTTGATTACCCGAAATACGCCGTAGCCGTGGTTGTTGAGCATGGCGGCGGCGGGTCCACGGCCGCAGCCCCGATTGCACGCGACATCATGCTGCAAGCTCTTTATGACGGCACTCCGCCGCTTGAAGCCTACCCCGTCGCCGACCGCGAACACATCAAAGAACAGCAAAAACGGCTGGAGGGTGAAAAACGCCCCAAGGCGCGACCGGATGGAAAGGACCGTGCATGAGCTATCTTGAATATGCCGTCAAATCCACGCCGTCGGGGTTTCGCAAATTCCTGTATATGAACTGGCCGCTGACGTTGCTGTTGATCAGCACCGCCAGCGCGGGCTTTCTGATGTTGTATTCCGTTGCGGGCGGTTCGTGGACGCCCTGGGCCGAGCCGCAGATGGAACGTTTCGGGCTTGGTCTGGCAGTGATGTTCATCATCGCACTGGTTCCGATCTGGTTCTGGCGCAACATGTCGGTGCTGGCCTATCTCGGCTCGGTGGCTTTGCTGGTATTTGTTGAACTGTTCGGCACCATCGGAATGGGTGCGCAGCGCTGGATCGACCTTGGGTTCATGCGCCTGCAACCCTCGGAGGTCATGAAAGTCACGCTGGTCATGTTGCTTGCGGCCTATTACGACTGGCTTCCCTCGCATAAAACATCCCGCCCGCTTTGGGTTCTTATCCCGGTTGTCCTGATCATCCTGCCTACATTGCTGGTTCTGAAACAGCCCGATCTCGGCACATCTATCCTGCTTCTGGCCGCAGGAGGTGGGTTGATGTTTCTGGCAGGGGTTCACTGGGCCTATTTTGCCGCCGTTATTGCTGCTGTCGTGGGTCTGATCGCCACTGTTTTCAACAGCCGTGGGACCGACTGGCAATTGCTGAAGGACTATCAGTTTCGGCGCATCGACACCTTTCTGGACCCGTCCACCGATCCCCTGGGGGCCGGTTACCACATAACCCAATCCAAGATTGCCTTGGGTTCCGGGGGCTGGAACGGGCGTGGGTTCATGCAGGGCACGCAGTCCCGCCTGAACTTCCTGCCCGAAAAGCACACCGATTTCATTTTCACGACGTTGGCCGAAGAGTTCGGATTTGTCGGGGGAACGACCCTGTTGACCCTTTATGCCTTGATTCTGGTTTTCTGCATGGTCACGGCACTGGCAACCAAGGACCGGTTTTCATCTCTGGTCACGCTGGGTATCGCGCTGAACTTCTTCCTGTTTTTTGCCGTCAACATGTCGATGGTGATGGGCATGGCTCCTGTCGTGGGTGTACCATTGCCGATGGTCAGCTATGGTGGCTCGGCCATGCTGGTTCTAATGGCAGCCTTTGGCATCGTCCAAAGCGCCCATATTCACCGCCCCCGTTGATCTGAAAGGTCTCTGATGTCTGTGAACGTCCTGTTTTCCGCGCGCCCTGCCCTATGGCCGGTGTATGAGCCGCTGCTGACACAATATCTTGATGAGGCGGGTCTGGACGTTCAGCTTGGAACCGAGTTCGAACCGGATCAGGTCGACTACGTTGTTTACGCCCCAAACGGAGGGGTACAGGATTTCAGACCTTTCACGCGCCTGAAAGCGGTGCTGAGCCTTTGGGCCGGGGTCGAAAAAATCGTGGGTAACGAAACACTGACCGTTCCGCTGGCGCGGATGGTGGATCACGGTCTGACGCAGGGTATGATCGAGTGGGTGGTTGGCCACGTGCTGCGCTACCATCTGGGGATGGACCGGCACATCATGGTACAGGACGGTGTCTGGACCCCAGACGTCCCACCGCTGGCGCAAGAGCGCAACGTTTGTATTCTGGGGCTTGGAGCATTGGGCGAAGCCGTGGCCCGCGCGCTGACAGCGCTTGAGTTTCGGGTCTCAGGCTGGAGCCGTACAGCCAGGGACATTCCCGGTGTAACATGCCTGCATGGTGCCGAAGGGTTGCGCCAGGCGCTTTCTCACGCAGAAATTGTAGTACTGTTGCTGCCCGATACTACTGCCACTGAAAATGCGCTGAATGCGGAAACGCTGGCCCTGCTGCCCAAAGGTGCGCGGATCATCAACCCGGGACGGGGGCCGCTGATTGATGATAATGCGCTGTTGAATGCCCTGAACTCGGGTCAGGTGGGCCACGCAACGCTGGATGTGTTTCGTGTCGAGCCCTTGCCCGCCGACCACCCCTATTGGGCGCATCCGAATGTCACCGTGACCCCTCACATAGCGTCCGAGACACGCCCTGTCACTGCCGCACAGGTCATTTGCGAAAACATCCGGCGTGGCGAAGCCGGTGAGCCCTTTGTGCACCTGGTCGACCGCACGCTGGGCTACTGACGTCACGCCGCAATCAAACCGCGGCCTTTTAACAGGGCATCCACGCCCGGCAATCGCCCCCGGAACGCAAGATACAGGTCCTCCGCCTCGCGCGAACCGCCGGTGGACAAGATATTATCTTCCAGCGCTTTGGCCCTTTCGGGATCGAAGGCGCCACCTGCTTCTTCGAAGGCGGCAAAGGCGTCAGCATCCATCACCTCGGACCACATATAACTGTAATAGCCCGAGCTATAGCCATCGCCTGCGAATACATGCGCAAAGTGGGGCGTGGCATGGCGCATTCCAATGGCTTGCGGCATCCCCAACCCGGCTAGAACCTCGGCCTGTTTTGCCATCGGGTCTGCTGGGGCGTCGCCATCGTGGAAGGCCAGATCAACAAGGGCCGAGGCGACATATTCCACCGTCTGGAACCCCTGGTCGAAATTGGCAGCATTCAGCACTTTTTCAAGCATCTCTTGCGGCATCGGCTCGCCCGTTTCGGCATGGGTGGCAAACTCGGCCAGAACTTCGGGCACTTCCAGCCAGTGTTCATAAAGCTGGCTGGGCAGTTCGACAAAATCGCGCGCAACCGAGGTACCCGAGATGCTTTCGTAGGTCACATTGGACAGCATCTGGTGCAAGGCGTGGCCAAACTCGTGGAACAGGGTGCGTGCATCGTCATAAGACAGCAGTGCCGGATCACCCTTGGCGAAGTTGCAGACATTGATGACAATCGGTGCCTGTTCATTCGGGAATCTGGCCTGTGCCCGCATCGCGCTGCACCAGGCACCTGATCGCTTTGACCCCCGTGCAAAGTAGTCACCGATGAACACGGCGACGTGCCGACCGTTGCGTGTAACCTCCCACGCGCGGCAATCAGGGTGATAAAGCGGCACGTTCAAAGGCTTGAATTCCAGCCCGAACAGGCGATTTGCGCAAGCAAACGATGCCTCGATCATTCGGTCAAGTTGTAGGTAGGGTTTCAGTTCCGCCTCATCCAGATCATGTTCCGCCTTACGCCGCTTTTCAGCATAATAGCGCCAGTCCCATGCTTCCAGCGGGCCATTGACGCCGTCGTCCTGCATCATCCGGGTCAGGATTTCTGCGTCCGCATCGGCGCGGGCCCTGGCAGGTTCCCACACCTGCATCAACAGCTCACGCACCCGGTCCGGCGTGCGCGCCATCTCGGTTTCCAGCTTGTAATCGGCGAAACTGTCATAGCCCAAAAGCTTGGCGCGTTCCTCACGCAAGCCCAGAATCTCAGCCGCGATCTCGCGATTGTCGGTCTCGCCGCCATTCGCCCCGCGGGCAGCCCAGGCGCGATATGCTTTTTCGCGCAGGTCCCGACGAGGTGAAAACTGAAGAAACGGCACGATCAGCGACCGGGACAGAGTAACAACCGGCCCCCCCGCACCCTTTTCCGCACCAGCAGCGCGCGCCGCATTCACAACGAAATCCGGCAGGCCCTGCAGATCTTGTTCGGTCAGGTCCATGAACCAATCCCGCTCATCCGCCAGAAGGTTCTGGGTAAAGGATGTCCCCAACGAGGCGAGGCGCGACTTGATTTCTTGCATACGAGTGTCTTCCTCCCCGTCCAACGCCGCACCTGCACGAACAAAACCTCGATGGGTCAGCATCAGAACGCGTGCCTGTTCCTCAGTCAGTTTCAGGTCATCGCGCCGTGCCCAAAGGTCGGCAACGCGTTCAAACAGCGCCTTGTTCGAGGAAATCCCCGAGAAATGCGCCGACAACTTGGGGGAAAACGCGCGCTGCAACTCCTCCCGCTTGGGGTTGCTGTCTGCTCCTGCAACGGTGAAGAAGACCGACAGAACCTTGTCCAGCTGCTCGCCCGCAGCCTCGAGGGCTTCGACCGTGTTGGCGAAAGTAGGGGTCTCTGCATTTGCTGCAATCGCGTCGATCTGGGCGTTATGCACGGTCATCGCCTGATCCAGAGCCGGGGCAAAATCATCATCCGAAATATCGGCGAAAGGGGCTATTTCGAATGGGGTGGTCCAGTTGGACAGGATCGGGTTGGTCATGCGGATCTCCTTTGACCCTATAGCTAGTTCGCCATGGCCGGGTGTTCCAGAACCCCCAGCCCACGTTAAGAAAGGTTAATTGCTTGCGGTACCGCAGATGGGGCAATCGGCACGGCGGGTCAGAGTGATCCTGCGGCTTTCGCCGTATAGGGCGTCGTAGATCAGCATCTCACCCCGCAGCGCAATTCCAGCGCCCGTGATCACCTTTATCACCTCAACCGCCATCATCGATCCGACGACGCCCGGCAACGGGCCAATCACACCGGCCTCGGAGCAGGACGGGGCCAGACCCGGTGCCGGGGCTTCGGGAAAGATACACTGATAGCACGGGCTGCCATTGGCTGGGTCAAACACGCTGAGCTGCCCTTCCCACTGCGACAAGGCCCCCGAAATCAGAGGCTTGCCCAGCGCGGCGGCAGTCCGGTTGGCCAGATAGCGGGTCTCAAAATTATCCGTACCGTCAAGGATCAGATCGAAGTCGGCAAAAAGATCTGCCGCGATATCATCGCTCAATCTGCGATGAAAGGGCAGAACCACCACATTCGGGTTCTGCGCCTCCATCGCTTGCTGGGCGGAAAAGACCTTGGGCATATCGATATCTGCATCGCGGTGGATCACCTGCCGCTGAAGGTTCGCATTCTCGACTATGTCGTCGTCAATGACCCCGATTTTACCCACACCTGCGGCCGCCAGGTATTGCAGCGCCGGGGCGCCCAAACCTCCCGCACCGATCACCAGAACACGGGCTTGTTTCAACTTTTTCTGACCCGGCCCGCCCAATTCGCGCAGCACGATGTGGCGGGCATACCGGTTCAGCTCGGTTTCAGTGAAACGGTCAGAGGGCAAGGTAGATTCCGGTTTGGAGGCCTTTACTGCACGGTTGCGAAGGGCCTTCAGCACACGGCCATATAGCAAAACGATGGCCGCGAAACCTGCAAGGATCAGCCACAGTGCCGCGGACCCACCGGTTGCTTCGCGCAGGGGATGCCCATCCGGAAAGATCAGATGAGACAGGATCACCCCGACCAACAACACACTCACCGACACCACACGCGCGGTTTTTGACGCGCCCGCGATATAGCCGACGCCCCATAGCCCAGCTGCCAGAACAAGAACCAGCAGCATCAGCCGCGCCCGGTCGAGCCGAAACCACCAGCCCCGCGATCTGTTTCACCCAATGCCTCAGCCAGTTCGAATGCCACCTGCACAACAGGGGCAACTACCAGCTGCGCGATACGATCGCCATGAGCAATCTCGAACGGTTCCTGACCGGCATTCATCACGATCACCCCCATAGGTCCGCGATAGTCACTGTCAATAGTGCCCGGCGTATTGAGCAGCGTGATCCCGTGTTTCAGTGCAAGGCCCGAGCGGGGACGGACCTGAACCTCGTATCCTTGCGGGATTTCAATGCGCAGACCGGTCGGCACAAGCGCCCGCTGTCCGGGCTCCAGCATAATCGAAGCCCCCTCGGGCAAATTGGCACGCACGTCCGCGCCAGCAGCACCCGCAGTTTCGTAGGACGGAAGCGCCACGGCGGGGTCTGCCCCGTCTTCGCGGATCACTCGAATTGCAACCATGGTTTTGCCTTTCCTTCAGCCCGCCAACGCGTCTGCGATCCTGCTTGCCAACCGCCGCGCAACCTCGGCCTTGCCCATACGCGGCCATTCTTCGGCTCCGCTGTCCGAGATCAGGATAACTGCATTCTCGGACCCGCCCATGATCCCGGTGGCAGGGCTGACATCGTTGGCAACAATCCAGTCACAGCCTTTGCGCAGTCGCTTGGCGGTGGCATGTTCGATCACGTCATCGGTCTCGGCTGCAAAGCCGACAACCAAAGGTGGGCGCCCATTTTCCATCCGCGAGACGCGTCTGAGAATGTCGGGGTTCTCGACAAATTCCAGAACCGGCAGACCGTCGCGGCTTTTCTTCAGTTTCTTGTCTGACGCACTGGCCACGCGCCAATCTGCCACCGCCGCCGCAAACACGCCCGCGTCGACGGGCAGCGCCGCATCAACCGCGTCCGACATCTGTTGCGCGGTCTCGACCGGCACGACCTGCACACCCGCCGGTGGCGGTACGTCTGCGGGGCCCGTGACAAAGATCACCTCGGCCCCCAAATCCGCAAGCGCCTGTGCCACGGCCGATCCCTGCGCCCCGGAAGAGCGGTTCGCGATATACCGAACCGGATCAATCGGCTCATGCGTCGGGCCCGATGTTACCAGCACGCGCTTTCCTACCAAGGGTCCTGCCGCAAGCCGCGCCTCAACCGCCGCGACGATTTCCAGCGGTTCCGACATGCGTCCGGGGCCATATTCACCGCAGGCCATATCACCTTCGTTTGGGCCAACAAAGCGCACGCCATCCGCTTGAAGCTGCTTCAGGTTGCGTCGAGTCGCCGGGTGTTCCCACATGCGTACATTCATCGCGGGCGCACACAGAACAGGCGTGTCCGTCGCCATCAGAAGGGTCGATGCCAGATCATTTGCCAACCCCCCGGCCATCTTGCCCATCAGGTCCGCGGTTGCGGGGGCCACAACAATCAGATCGGCAGAGCGTGACAGCTGGATATGGCCCATCTCGGCCTCGGCGGTCAGATCGAACAGATCGCCATAGACCTTTTCTGAGGCAAGAGCAGACACGGACAGAGGTGTTACAAATTCCTCTGCCGCACGCGTCAGCACAGGCGTCACGGCTGCGCCACGCTCACGCAGCCTGCGGATCAGGTCCAGCGATTTGTAGGCCGCAATGCCGCCGCCGATGATCAGCAGAATGCGTTTGGATGACAGCATGTTCAGCCCTTCCTGTCCCGGTCGGCCCCGACATTAGGCAAGGCCAGCAGGTTGTTCCAGCGATTAATTCTGAACCTGAAACGCCACACAGGGGTCTTCACGCTCAACTGTGGGGCTATCGATTACGAGATCAAAGTCGCCTTCGATGATATCGTCCTCAGACTGTCCGACCGAGACCACCTTCCATCCGGGTTGAAGCCGTTCAAGATATGTCGGGATACCTCGGTCTTTGCGCGCATGTCCGTTCCCAGTGATCACGGCAACCGGGCCGCCCGTTTCTTCCATCGCGCGTATCACGGCGCGAGCCAGCACAGCATCGCGCAGTCGCTGGATCGCAACCATCTGGGGTAACATCTCTGGCGGGAGAGCATCGCAATGCGCGGCCAGTTGATCCGCCTCGCGCGCCTCCTGCTCCTCAGGCGTCAGCGGTACAGTCAAACCATAACGCGCCGCATCTGCACCCAACGCGGTGGCTGCTCCGCGTTCCATCGCGGCCCGCGCGGCAGCACGCGGCACCATGGCCCCGTAAACCGGCGCGCCTGAGGCCTTGAACACCGGATAATACAGCCTAAGAGGTGGCCAACCGCTTTCTGCCCATTGCAGAATGCGGCTCAACTCTTCAGGGTTGGACACCGCTTTTTGCGCCAGCCGTTGCGCGCCTTCTTCGGTAACCATCTCCCAGACAACAGCCGAGGGTGAGATTTTCATAATCGCTTCAGCTTGAATAAGGTGGTGGCGGGGATTGTCGTGAACCTCTCCCAGAATGACCACATCCGCATCCCGCATCGCGAGAGCCACATCATCAGAAATAAGATTTTCCGCCAGTCCAGGTCGCGCTGCTGTAACCGTAAGGCCCAGAACACAGGCAAGAATCGCAAGCTGTTTCATGCGATGAAGTGTTGCACCTCGCTCGACTGGGCTTCAAGGTTCTTGCGCATTTTTGCGAACGCCGCTGCCTCAAGCTGTCGCACGCGTTCCTTGGACAGACCCAACTCGACGCCGAGACTTTCCAGTGTCCGCGCAGGCTCGCGCAGTTTGCGTTCGCGCACAATGAACCGCTCGCGGTCATTCAGTGCGTTCATCGCGATCAGCAACCACTGGCGCAATTGTTTGGTATCGTGGGTGTGTTCAACTGCTTCGGCGGCCTGTTCACGTTCATCCTCCAGCGCATCGATCCATTCACGCCCGTCTTCGTCGGCGGATTGCACCGCGTTCAGAGAAAAATCTGACCCTGACAGCCGACCTTCCATCAGTTCAACGTCGCGCAGAGGAACCCCGATTTCCGTGGCAATCATCTGATGCAGCTGGTGGCGATCCAATTCAAGACCTTCGGTTGCGGCATCGCGTTCAAGGCGGGCCTGAACCCGACGCATGTTGAAAAACAGCGATTTCTGCGCCGAGGTGGACCCCGTTCGCACCATGGACCAGTTCCGCATCACATAGTCCTGAATGCTCGCCTTGATCCACCACACCGCATAAGTCGAGAACCGCACGCCGCGATCAGGGTCGAACTTGTCTGCGGCCTTCATCAATCCCAGACCGGCCTCTTGGATAAGGTCATTCATCGGCGCGCCATAGCGTTTGAACTTGGCCGCCATCGAAATTGCCAGCCGCATATACGCTGTGATCAGGCGGTGCAGTGCCTGTTCGTCACGCTGGTCACGCCAGGCATAGGCCAGCTTCAGTTCCGTTTCCGCATCCAGCAACTCGGCCTTCATCGCTTGCCGGGACATCGAAAAATCTGTCGCGTTGTCCAGTGCCATAAACCTCTCCCCTGTTTTGCAGGCGTTGGCCGGGCTTGCCATGCCGACCTATGATCGATACGCAAAACAGCACTAATTGGATCATCTTTAGGTAAGTACTGTGACGTCAGATTTAACCTTAATTCTGGGTGGAGCTGCTTCGGGCAAGTCGGCATTTGCCGAGAACCTCGTTGTTTCCACTGGGAAAAATCGAGTTTACCTAGCGACATCACAAGTGTTTGATGACGAGATGCGGCAGAAGGTTGATCGCCATCTGGTACAGCGGGGCGGCGGTTGGACCACGATTGAAGAGCCTCTTGATCTGAGGCCGGTGCTGTCCAGCCTATCCTCGGATCAGGTGTGTCTGGTAGATTGCGCCACTCTATGGGTCAGCAATCATTTGCTGGCCGAAACCGATCTGGGGGCAGTCCAAACTGACCTGCTAAAGGCCCTGCGCGCATGTACAGCGCAGGTAGTGATCGTGTCGAACGAGGTCGGGCACGGCATTGTTCCCGATAACCCGCTTGCCCGTCGCTTTCGCGAAGCGCAGGGTCGGCTGAACATCGCACTTGCGGCACAGGCTGATCTGGTGGTGCAAGTGACCGCCGGGTTGCCGTTGGTCCTGAAAGGGCAGCTGCCGTGACGCGACTGCATCTTGTTCGCCATGGGCCTACGCATGCAAAGACGATGGTTGGCTGGTCCGATCTGCCTGCTGATCTGAGCGATACAGCAGCGCTGAAGCGCCTGCACGATCATTTGCCACCCGATGCATTTGTGATTTCGTCCGACCTGTCGCGTGCAATTGACACTGCTTCGGCCATTCAGGGCCAGCGTCACCGTCTGCCACATCACCCGAACCTGCGGGAAATCCATTTCGGTCAGTGGGAGCTTCGCGGGTTTGCCGATATTGAAGCCGAAGACCCCGAGCTGGCTTTTGCCTATTGGGACAACCCCGGTGATGTCCGCCCACCGCAAGGTGAAAGCTGGAATGAGGTCCGCGACCGGGTCGATTCCGCGATCGACGCGCTTATGTCCGCGCATACGGGCCGCGATCTGGTGATCGTCGCGCATTTCGGCGTAATCCTAACGCAAGTACAACGCGCCCTTGGTCTGGACGGGCAGCGGACCTTTGCGCATCGGATCGACAACCTTTCCGTTACGGATATTGCTGTCAACGGCGGGGTGTGGACTGTCGGATCGATCAATCACCTTCCGTGAACAGGTCCAACACAAATCACTGATTTACCGGTCCGCAAAGCTGAGGCATCGTCCGCGCATGACTTATGACCTTTATATCGGCGATCGCCTCTTCTCCAGCTGGTCAATGCGCGGCTGGTTGATGCTTGAGAAATTCAACCTGCCCCATCGCAGCCACATGATCGGCCTCTATTCCGGCACCATGGCGCAAGACATGGAACCGCTGGCCCCTGCCCGCCTTGTCCCTGCCCTGCGCATGCCGGATGGAACGGTTGTGGGGGAAAGCCTGGCGATGGCCGAAACCCTGGCCGAACGCCACCCCGATGCCGGGTTGTGGCCTTCGGATGCCGCAGCCAGGGCAACAGCCCGCTGGCTATGCGCCGAAATGGTAGCCGGTTTCAGCGCCCTGCGTGGAGAATGCGCCATGCAGCTGCGCAACGTGTGGCAAGGCTTTACGCCGTCTGAGGCGACTTTGTCAGACCTGGAGAGGATTGAAACACTCTGGGCACATGCGCGGAGCGTGTCAGGGGCAGACCAAGGCCCGTTATTTGGTGCCTATTCACTGGCAGACGTCTTCTACACACCCGTTGCTGCGCGGATTATAGGATATGGGCTGCCGGTGTCAGAGGCGAACCGGGCTTATTGCATGGAATTGCTCTCTGATCCCATAGTCAGACAGTGGCGCGCCATGGGATTGACCGTTGTGTACGACACCTTCCCATACGCGCAGGATTTACCGTCCAGCCCCTGGCCGGTCGGGGGTGTATCTGCTGCGAAGCCGGTTTCAGGTGGTCCGTCAATCAACGCCGCCTGCCCGTATTCCGGCAAGCCTGTCACCGATTTCCTGGAGCTAGACGGACAATGTTGGGGGTTCTGCAACCCATTCTGCCGGAACAAAACCGTGGCCGATCCCGAAGCATGGCCCAAATTCGCGGCCATGCGCGCAGCCGTTAACGACTCTTAAACCAGAACCGTGGCAGCAACGTCCTGTTAACCAAAACAGGACTGCCATGGTCGCCCGCGCCCACACCGTTGCTTTTCAAGGCGTTGATGCCCGCCCGGTCGAGGTGCAATGCGCAGTCTCACCCGGACTGCCAGCCTTTTCCATCGTGGGCCTGCCCGACAAAGCCGTGTCCGAGGCGCGTGACCGCGTCCGCAGCGCGCTGAACGCGATGGCCATTGCGCTGCCGTCCAAGCGGATCACCATCAACCTGTCCCCCGCCGACCTTCCTAAAGAAGGCAGCCATTTCGACCTGCCCATCGCGGTCGCGCTTTTGTCCGCGCTCGACATCATCCCTGCCGATGCCGCGGAAAGCACCGTTGCATTGGGGGAGTTGTCACTCGACGGTTCTCTGGTGCCCGTTGTTGGTGCTTTGCCCGCCGCGATGACGGCCGCGTCAGAAGACCGCACATTGCTTTGTCCGCGCGCCTCCAGCGCCGAGGCGGCCTGGGTCGATGCCACTCAGGTGATCGGTGCCGGATCGCTTGGAGAGGTCGTGCGCCATTTCTCAGGCCAATCCCCTTTGCCAGCGGCACAACCCGGCGAAGTGAACCTGACACCGTCCAACCGCGACCTGCGCGATGTGAAAGGGCAGGAGCGCGCCAAACGCGCCCTGGAAATCGCCGCCGCCGGACGTCACCATCTGATCATGATCGGCACGCCGGGATCGGGCAAATCCATGCTGGCGGCGCGGCTTCCCGGAATTCTACCGCCGCTTACAGCCGTGGAAGCCCTGGAAACGTCGATGATCCAATCGCTATGCGGGTTGCTGGATGAAGGCGGAATAAACCGCACACGCCCGTTCCGCGAACCGCACCACACGGCCTCGATGGCGGCCATAGTTGGTGGTGGGAAAGGGGCCAAACCGGGCGAAATCTCATTGGCCCACAATGGTGTGTTGTTCATGGATGAATTCCCTGAGTTTCCACGGCCGGTTCTGGAAACCCTGCGCCAACCCATTGAAACCGGCGAAGTCATGGTGGCGCGCGCGAACGCCCATGTGAAGTACCCTTGTCGTTTCATGCTGGTGGCCGCCGCCAACCCTTGCAAATGCGGCTATCTGACCGACCCGTCCCGTGCCTGTTCGCGGGCACCGGGATGTGGCGAAGATTACCTGAACCGAATCTCGGGCCCTTTGATGGACAGGTTCGATCTTCGGATCGAAGTTCCGCCCGTGGGCTTTATTGACCTTGATCTGCCCCCTTCGGGCGACAGTTCGTCGACGGTTGCAGCACGTGTCGAAAGGGCGCGTGCCATACAGGCAGACCGGTTCCGTGACACGCCGGAGTTACGACAAAACGCTGACGCAGAAGGCAAAATACTGGAAGAGATCGCCACGCCCGATGCCGAAGGAAAAGAACTGCTGTTGAAAGCTGCGGATCGGTTCGGCCTGTCAGCTCGGGCCTTCCATAGAATCCTGAGGGTGGCGCGCACCATCGCCGATCTGGACGGCGCGACCGATATCCGCCGCCCACACGTGGCCGAGGCACTGAGTTTTCGCATCTCTGCCCGGGTTATGGCCTAAAGCCTGGCCTCGATGGCCTGCCAGATCTTTTCCGCAATATTTACGCCATCAAACCGTTCCAGCTCTTGAATGCCAGTCGGTGAAGTCACGTTAATCTCGGTCAGATAGTCGCCAATAACGTCAATTCCGACAAAGACCTGACCCTTTTCCTTCAGCAGAGGCCCAATCGCCGCGCAGATCTCAAGATCGCGTTCGGACAAGCCGATCTTTTCCGGACGTCCGCCAACATGCATGTTCGACCGCGTTTCGCCTTCGGCTGGTACACGGTTAATCGCGCCGACCGCTTCGCCATCCACCAGGATCACCCGTTTGTCGCCATTGCTGACATCCGGCAGGAATTTCTGCACGATCAAAGGTTCGCGCGAGAATCCGGTGAACAGCTCATGCAAGGAAGTCAAGTTGCGGTCATTGGCATCAAGCCGGAACACACCCGCGCCGCCGTTCCCGTAAAGCGGTTTGAGGATGATATCGCCGTGCTTTTCCTTGAACGCCTTGATCGTCTGCAAGTCGCGCGCAATCGTTGTTGGCGGGGTCAGGTCGGGGAAATCCAGCACCAGCAGCTTTTCCGGGTAATTGCGCACCCAGAACGGATCGTTGACGACCAGCGTCTGACCCTTGAGACGATCCAGCAAATGCGTGGACGTGATGTAATGCATGTCAAAAGGCGGGTCCTGACGCAGCCAGACGACATCGAAATCGGCAAGATCCACCTCACGTTCGGGACCCAGAACCGCAGGATCTCCGGCAACCCTTTGCACGGTCATGTCGTGACCTCGCGCGGTGATGCGACCTTGCTGATAGGCCAAGTGATCCGGACCGTAGAAAAACAAAGAATGCCCGCGCGCCTGCGCCTCTTCCGCCAGACGGAACGAACTGTCGGCGTTGATATCCGCGGCCCCGATCGGATCCATTTGAAAGGCGATTTTCATGGCATGTCCCTCAGTTTCCCGCCAGATACATGGACCAGCACGCCTGTAGGTTCAATGGGGCTTAGCCAAAACCAAAGGCGTTTTCGATGATGTGAACCGCGCCAGAGCCATCCACAAGTGCCGCGTCAAAGCGCACGTTTGTCAGTTGCCCGGTCGGCTCGTTTTCCAAGAACTGCGCGGCAGAGGCATAGATTCGTTCGATCTGCCTGCGGCTGATCCGGGCAGCGGCCTTTTCAAAGCTGGTGCTTTTCTTAACTTCGATGAACACAAGCCCGTCGCCGTCGCGTGCAATCAGGTCGATCTCTCCGCCAGCGCCCCGCCAGCGGCGATGCGCTATGGCAAAACCCCGACGTTCGTAATCTGCGGCGACCTGTGACTCTGCGGCCTGTCCAGCGTGGTATGAGATCGAACCCTGTCGTTCACGCCGCCCCATGTCATCCCTTGCCCAATTTCAGAGCTTTCTGGTAAATCGGTCGGCGCGGCAGGTCGTACATTTCCGATACAAGATCCGCTGCATCCCGAACCGAGTGATTTTCCAAAGCTCGTTTCAAAGCTTCTTCTAGGTCGGATTCGTTAACACTTTGCGAATGACTGCGGTCCACCAACAGGACGATTTCGCCTTTGACGGTCTTGTCCCGATACTCCGCTGCCAGTTCGGACAGGCTGCCGCGACGGACCTCTTCAAACTTTTTCGTTAGCTCTCGACAAAGCGCAGCCTGCCGTTCAGGTCCCAGGCATTCAGCCAGGTCCGACAGACAGGCGGAAACGCGTTTCGGAGATTCGTAGAACACCAATGTGCCGGGGATGTCCTTCAACGCCTCGATGCGGGTGCGGCGTGCTTTGGATGCGTTAGGAAGGAAGCCTGCAAAAAAGAAGGCGTCAGTGGGAAGCCCCGCCAACGTCAGGGCCGTTACAACAGCAGACGCGCCGGGGGCACAGGTAACGGTATACCCGGCTTCTGCGGCCTGCTTGCCCAGATCATAGCCCGGATCGGCAATAAGCGGCATTCCCGCTTCGGACGCGTAGGCCACCGATTGCCCTTGCGCCAGCGCCTCCATAATCTTGCCGCGTGCGCCTGCGCCGCTGTGGTCGTGATAGGCCTGGATACGCCGGCCTTCCAGCGGGATGCCATGTATTTCCATCAAGCGACGTAAACTGCGGGTGTCTTCTGCCGCAATTACATCGGCTGAGGCCAAAACATCCAAGGCTCTGAGCGTAATGTCGCGTGCTGTTCCAATCGGAGTGCCAACAAAATACAGGCCCGCAGCCAACTTGATCTTTTGGAAATTCAAAGCTGGACCCTCACAGCGTGACGTTTATTATCGCGGCTCAACAGAACAGAAGCATTCGCAGCCGTCGGATCAGGGAGTTTTCATTTAGATGTTTACCGTTTGCAAGCCCGTAAGCAAGCTGGCGAAAGTCGCCGCTGCCCTGACGACCGCAGCGTTTCTTGCTGCCTGTGAACCGGGTGGTCTTGGCGGAGGCCCCTCGATCAATACCTCAAAGCCGGTTCCTGTCGCCTTGCTGGTTCCCAGAGGATCTGCGCAATCTGGTGATGCGGCGCTGGCGCAAAGCCTTGAGAATGCCGCGCGGCTTGCGATGTCGGATTTGCCGAATGTCCAGATCGACTTACGCGTTTATGACACAGCCGGAAACCCGAACACGGCGACAGCCGTTGCACAGCAGGCTGTTGCGGACGGGGCAAAAATCATCATTGGTCCGGTATATGCCCAGGCAGCAAATGCTGCCGGGTTGGCGGTGCTGAGCAAGAACGTCAACGTTCTTTCGTTTTCAAACAACGCCAGCATTGCAGGCGGCAACGTCTTTGTATTGGGCCCGACCTTTGACAATACGGCCAACCGGCTGGTGAATTATGCGGGCAGTCAGGGCAAGGTCAACACGGTGGTCGTGCACAGCAACGACGCCGCAGGACAACTGGGCCAGTCCGCAATCGCCAATGCCATAGCGAACAGCCGGGTCAACAATGCAGGGACCGTCGCATACGACCGGTCGCAACAGGGCGTCATCAATGCGGTTCCCACGATCAAGGCCACTGTTGATTCGACAGGCGCGGATTCGATCTTCCTGACGGCGACCACGGCGGGGGCATTGCCGCTGTTCTCGCAATTGCTGCCAGAGGCCGGTGTTTCTCCGGCAACCACGCAATACATTGGCCTGACACGTTGGGATATCCCTCCTCAAACTCTGGAGCTTCCGGGGGTTCAAGGGGGGTGGTTTGCATTACCTGACCCGTCCAAGGCACAAGCCTACCGTCAGCGTTACAACGCAACTTACGGCGAAGCACCGCACCCAATCAGCGGTCTGGCCTATGACGGTATCGCCGCAATTGGTGCCTTGGTCAGCCAGGGCAAATCAGACGCCCTGACCGCTTCGGCCCTGACACAGAACGCCGGTTTCCAGGGCGTTGGCGGCATCTTCCGCCTGCGCCCGGACGGCACCAACGAACGCGGTCTGGCAGTTGCCACGATCCAGAACAAACAGGTGGTTGTGATTGACCCTGCCCCACAAAGCTTCTCTGGCGCCGGTTTCTGATCTGACTGGCGCGATCAACGTGCCCGAAAGCGCGTTGATCTGCCCTGCCGGGGACATCTTCGACAGCACTGCCGTCAATGATGCACTGGCTCAGGCCTTTGAGGCCTGCCCGGACAACACCAAAATGCGGTCCGAGACGGTGCGCATTCTGCGCGAGGCTCAAAAGTCTGGCCGCGCGGTCATTGCAGAGGCATTTGGCGAACGTCCTTTCGACGCGCGGGCACTCACGCGCTCATACACTTACCTGACGGATCAACTGGTTGGGACGGCGATGCTGGTCTCAAGCACAGGCCTGCATCCGCTTGCAACGCCCACCCAAGGTGAAAAGATCGCCGTTCTGGCTGTTGGCGGTTATGGGCGCGGGGAAATGGCGCCGTTTTCCGACGTCGATCTGCTGTTTCTCACCCCCTACAAGATCACCGCATGGGCCGAGAGCGTTATCGAGTCGATGCTTTATATCCTTTGGGATTTGCGGCTGAAGGTCGGGCATTCCTCACGCACGATCAAGGATTGTCTGCGGCTAGGCGCCGAGGATTTCACGATCCGCACAGCGATGTTGGAGCAACGCTATCTGGCCGGTGACAAGGCGCTGGCGGACGGGTTGGACCGAAGGCTGAAAGACGAACTGTTCAAGGGAACTGAACGCGAGTTCATCGAAGCAAAGTTGCACGAACGTGATGAACGCCACCACAAACAAGGCGAGCGTTACATGGTCGAACCCAACGTGAAGGAAGGCAAAGGCGGCCTACGCGATTTGCAATCCCTCTACTGGATCGCGAAATATGTCTATGGCGTTCAGGACGTGGCCGAACTGGTGCCTTTGGGCTTGTTCACACCCGAAGAGTTCAAGACCTTTGTTCAGGCCGAAGAATTCCTTTGGGCTGTGCGTTCGCACCTGCATCTTGTCACCGGTCGTGCGACCGAGCAGCTTACCTTTGACATGCAGGTCGAGGTTGCCGCGCGCATGGGGTACGAGGACCGCGCCGGGCGTCGTGCGGTCGAAGTGTTCATGCAGCGGTATTTCCGCGAAGCCACCCGCGTGGGTGAGTTGACGCGCATCTTCCTGACCAAACTCGAATCGCTGCACATGAAAGGTGCGCCGTTGCTGGAACGCATTTTCCGCAGGCGTCGACGGGTCAAGGCAGGGTACAAGGTGGTTCACGGCCGTCTGGATCTGGTGGAACCTGAAAAATTTCTATCCGACAAAGTGAACCTGCTGCGCCTGTTCGAAGAAGGTTTGCGGACAGGTATGCTGATCCATCCCGATGCCATGCGGCTGGTGAGCGCGAACCTGCATCTGATCGATGACGAGATGCGCGGCGACAAGGAAGCCCAGCGCATTTTCCTGGATCTGATGTTGAAACACGGCAACCCGGAACGTGCATTGCGACGTATGAACGAACTGGGCGTGCTGTCCGCTTTCCTACCCGAGTTCGAGCACATCGTGGCGATGATGCAGTTCAATATGTATCACAGCTATACGGTGGACGAGCATACGATCCAATGCATCGTCAATCTTGCCCAGATCGAACGCGGAGAGCTGGTCGAATCCCTGCCTCTGGCGTCATCGATTCTGAAAGGCGGGGTGAACCGAAAGGTGCTGTACGTCGCGCTTCTTCTGCATGACATTGCGAAAGGTCGCCCCGAAGATCACTCGATCCTTGGGGCACAGATCGCGCGCAAGGTGGCGCCTCGGCTCGGCCTGAACAAATCGGATTCCGAAACCGTTGAATGGCTGGTGCGTTATCACTTGCTGATGTCCGACATGGCGCAAAAACGCGATATCTCCGACCCTCGGACGGTGCGCGATTTTGCCAAAGCCGTTCAGACAACCAAACGGCTGGATTTGCTGACGGTTCTGACGGTTTGTGACATTCGCGGTGTTGGCCCGACCACCTGGAACAACTGGAAGGCCACCTTGCTGCGCGCCCTGCATGCTGAAACAAAGCGTGCACTGGAAACCGGTATGGAAGATCTGAACCGGGCGAACCGGGGGGCCGAGGCCAAAACAGCGCTACGCCGCGCCTTGGACAACTGGTCCAAGGCTGACCTCAAGGTCGAGACCGGGCGCCACTACGCCCCGTATTGGCAGGGCCTGAACCTTGCGACGCATATCGAGTTTGCCGAGATGCTGTACGCGCTGGAACAAAGCGGCGATCCCGGCGCGATGGAAATTCGCCTGCAACCTGATGAAGACCGTGATGCGACGCGGGCCTGTTTCGCCATGGGAGATCACCCCGGTATTTTTGCCCGCATCGCCGGGGCACTGGCTCTGGTCGGCGCGAATGTCGTGGATGCACGTAGCTATACCACCAAAGACGGCTACGTGACGGACGCGTTCTGGATTCAGGACGCCGAAGGGCACCCGTTCGAGGCATCGCGCCTTCCACGCCTGACGCAGATGATTCACAAGACCCTGCGCGGCGAAGTCGTCGCCAAGGAAGCACTGAAGTCGCGTGACAAGATCAAGAAACGCGAACGCGCTTTCAACGTGCCAACTCATATCACGTTCGACAATGAGGGCTCTGAAATCTACACAATCATCGAGGTGGACACACGCGACCGCCCAGGCCTGCTGTTTGATCTGACCCGGACCCTGGCCGCGGCGAACGTGTATATCGCCAATGCCGTGATCGCGACCTATGGCGAACAGGTGGTCGATACGTTCTACGTCAAGGATATGTTTGGCTTGAAGTATTACTCGGAAAGCAAGCAGCGCGGGCTTGAGGCCAAGCTGCGCACGGCAATCACCGAAGGCGCCGAGCGTGCGGCCTCATGAAGCAAATACGGTTGTTCTCTGGCCTGTTCACGGTCGGCTTCTGGACGCTCGCCAGCCGAATTCTGGGGTTTCTACGGGAAATACTGCTGACGGCCTATATCGGACCGGGCCCAGTGATGGATGCCTTTGTTGCTGCCTTTCGCCTGCCCAACATGTTCCGCCGCTTTTTCGCCGAGGGGGCATTTAACGCGGCCTTTGTGCCGATGTTCTCCAAACGACTGGAAGCCGACGAAGACCCTCAGGGTTTTGCGCAGGACGCGTTCAATCTTCTGGCCGTGGCTGTTCTGGCGCTGGTCGGGCTGGCCATGGTTTTCATGCCCGGTCTGGTGTGGCTGACCGCCGAAGGGTTTTACGGCGATGAACGGTTCGATCTGGCGGTGGATTATGGATATGTTGTGTTTCCATACATCCTGTTCATGTCTCTGGCTGCCTTGTTTTCTGGTGTTCTGAATGCAACCGGGCGGTTTGCGGCAGCGGCAGCTGCACCTGTTCTGCTGAACATTTTCGCCTGCACCGCCCTGATCGCCGGAGCCATGTCCGGCGGCGAAGTGATCCGGTGGTTGATCCCGGTCATTCCGGTGGCCGGTGTCGCGCAACTGGCGCTGGTCTGGGTTGCTACCGAACGCGCCGACATCCGCATCCGCCCCAGCATGCCGCGCCTGACGCCTGAAATGCGACGGATGGTACGTATCGCAGTCCCGGCCGCGCTGGCGATGGGGGTCACGCAGGTCAATTTGGTTGTCGGGCAATTGGTTGCATCGAAAACCGCAAATGCCGTCAGCTGGCTTTTTGCCGCAGACAGGCTCTACCAGTTGCCTTTGGGTGTGGTAGGCATTGCTGTCGGCATAGTCTTGTTGCCGGACCTGTCCCGCCGCTTGCGCGCGGATGACAAAGAGGGCGCACGCAATGCCTTTTCCCGGGCCGGTGAGTTCACACTGCTGCTGACGCTGCCTTCGACTGTCGCCCTCGTGGTTATGCCAACCCCCCTCGTATCCGTGCTGTTCGAACGCGGCCAGTTCGGCCCCGAGGATACGGCCGCCACGGCCCTTGCGGTTGCCATCTACGGGGTAGGGCTTCCGGCTTTCATGTTGCAAAAATTGCTGCAACCGCTGTTTTTTGCGCGCGAGGATACACGTTCCCCGTTTCACTACGCGGTTGTTGCGATGATCGTGAACGCAGCTCTGGCGTTTGGTCTGTTTCCACTGGTGGGCTGGATCGCACCGGCAATTGCTGCATCGACTGCCGGGTGGGCGATGGTTGTGCTACTGGCCTTGGGCTCACGACGTATGGGTGAAGAGGCACGCTTCGATGACCGGTTCAAAAAGTGCGCGAGCAGGATTGTGGCCGCTTCGCTTGGGATGGGCGCGATCTTATACGCCGCGCTCTACCTGTTCGGGTGGGCGTTGGAAGTTCCCGGCTGGCGTTATCTGGCACTGCTGATCCTGATCATGGTCGCTGCCGTCTCATATTTCCTTCTGGGTCATATCTTCGGCGCCTTCAAACTGTCGGAGTTCAAACACACTCTGCGCCGGTCCTGATCAATCCCGGCGAATGCGTCCGACGATCCGGGACCACGCGCCCGGTGCAACAAGAAAAGACAAGCCAAAACCGGTGGCAAACCCACCCAGATCGGCAACCCATTCCCAGTTGCCACCAAAGATCAGGCCGAAAAGAAACTGTATGCCCATAAGGACTGCAATCAATTGAAATGCCCGTGCTTGGTTTGCACCTACAAGTGACAGTTTGCGCCACAACAGCCACGTGAATGCGCCGATCAGGCCATACACCGGCGGGAACCCTCCAATCAGCGGATAGCGTGGGTCCAGTAACACAGCGTAGGCAAGCGCGCCGCCAATGCCTGATACGATAAAAATCAGCAGCATCGAGAAACCGCCGAACACTTCGCCAACCATTTTGCCCATCGCCAGCACGAAAACACAGACGAAAATCGCCTGCGTGAAATTTGCGGACACGAAGGGGTAGGTCACGAAGCGGATGACATGTTCGAATGGCCAGCGCCCGTTCAGTACCATCCAGTCGAAAATATCCGCCGAGAACGCATAATGCTGGATCGCATCCAGCCGCCAGCCCACCGCTGCTGGTCCTCCAACCAGCCCGCGTGATCCCAGCGTGAAGGCAATTTCTATCCCGATGATGAACAGAACCAGCGCCACCACGGCAGGTGGCAGGGGGTTCACAGGCGGTGTGTAATGTTCACTGCTCATTGGGCTGGCCTTTCGCGGCTGTTGACGTCCCTTTGCCTCATGGGTAAGCGACGGGGGCTGATTTTTCCAGACAGGAGTTCCCTTTGATGACTGAGTCCCAATTCACGCCGCGCGTGTTTTCTGGTGCGCAGCCTTCGGGCAATCTACACCTCGGCAACTATCTCGGGGCGCTTCGGAACTGGGTGAGAATGCAGAGCGAGGAGTTTGAGACTATCTATTGCATGGTCGATCTGCACGCGATCACCGTCTGGCAAGACCCAACCGAGTTGCAGCATGCAACGCGGGAGCTTTGTGCCGGTTACATCGCTTCCGGTCTAAACCCGGAAAAATCAATCTTGTTCAACCAAAGTCAGGTGCCGGAACACGCGCAACTGGCCTGGATATTCAACTGTGTCGCGCGCATGGGATGGATGCAGCGCATGACCCAGTGGAAGGACAAGGCTGGCAAAAACCAGCAGAACGCTTCGCTTGGCCTGTTTGCCTACCCTGCTCTGATGGCAGCCGATATTCTGATCTATCACGCAACCCATGTGCCAGTTGGCGAAGACCAGAAACAGCATCTGGAGTTGACCCGCGACATCGCCATAAAATTCAACAACGATTTTGGCGTCGATTTCTTTCCCATCACCGAACCGGTGATCGAAGGGTCAGCGACAAGGGTCATGAGCTTGCGGGATGGGTCCAAGAAGATGTCAAAGTCCGATCCCTCGGACATGAGTCGGATCAACCTGACCGACGATGCAGATGCGATCGCAAAGAAAATCCGCAAGGCCAAGACCGACCCTGACGCTTTGCCGTCGGATGTCGAAGGTCTGGAGGGCCGCCCCGAAGCGCGTAATCTGGTCAATATCTACGCAGCACTCAGCGAACAAAGCATCGAGCAGGTTCTGGCCGAAGTTGGCGGCAAGCAGTTCGGTGATTTCAAACCGATGCTGGCTGATCTGGCGGTCGCCAAGCTGGCCCCAATCTCGACTGAGATGTCGCGCCTTATGGGAGAACAGGCCGAGATTGACCGGATTCTGGCTCACGGGGCCGAACGCGCCCGCCAGATCGCTGCTCCGATCCTGCAAAAGACCTATGAAATCGTCGGTATGGTCGGATCGGCATCACGCTGAATGCACTGGACCTTCGCCTGACGCCCACCTAGGGTCTGCCTGAACCACAGGAGGGCGTCATGGCAACCGGCAAAAACATCCGGACCTACTTTCAGGGCCAGTGGCATGACGGGGATACTCCTATCATGCGCGCAGCGGATCATGGGGCCTGGCTTGGATCATCCGTATTCGATGGTGCCCGCTATTTCGACGGGTTGGCCCCTGATCTGCACGCCCATTGCGCCCGGGTGAACCGGTCCGCTGAAGCCCTGATGCTGACACCAACCATGACAGCCGAACAGATGGTCGAATTGGTGCATGAAGGGTTGCAAGCCTACAGCCCTGACACAGCTGTTTATATCCGCCCGATGTATTGGGGCATTGATGGCGACAGCACGGCAATCGTTCCGCAGGAAAACAGCACAGGGTTTGCCATCTGTCTGGAAGAAATCCCGATGGCACCGGAAACGGCTTCAGCCACGCTGTCGACCACGCGGTTCCGTCGCCCGGTACTGGAATCAGCAGTGGTCAACGCCAAGGCCGGGTGCCTTTACCCCAACAATGCGCGCATGTTGCAAGAGGCGCGCTCCAAAGGGTTCTCGAACGCACTGGTCGCTGACGCGATGGGCAATGTGGCCGAAACGGCAACAGCCAACATCTTCATGGTCAAGGATGGCGAGGTCTTTACCCCGATCCCCAACGGCACATTTTTGGCAGGGATCACGCGGGCGCGACATATCAAGAATCTGCGCGAGGATGGTGTTACAGTTCATGAAACGGTCTTGGCTTTCGAGGATTTTCACCAGGCGGACGAGGTTTTCATGTCCGGCAATATGAGCAAGATCACACCGGTGACTGCGCTGGAAGACACACAGTTTCAGGTTGGTCCAATTGCCCGCCGTGCCCGCGCACTTTACTGGGACTGGGCTGCAAGCGAACGCTAGTAATCGACATGAACGTGTCCGAGTTGCCAGCACGCAAACGCTCGGGCATGATCTCTTAAAATTGAAGAGGACACCCATGCGTAAGTTCTTAGTTGTTCTGGATGACAGCCGTGAATGCCTGAACGCAATGCGGTTCGCCGCGATGCGTGCGGCGCATACAGGTGGCGGCGTGACGATCTTGTCGGTTATTCCGCCGGACGAGTTCAATCACTGGATCGGTGTTGCCGAAACCATGCGCGAAGAAGCCCGGGAACGTATCCATGCCCATTTCGAAGTCTTCGCCAAATGGATGCGCGACAAACAGAATGTAGAACCTGAACTGGCCATTCGCGAAGGCGATCCGGTGCCGCAGATCATCGAACACGTTCAGTCTGACCCTGAGATCGGCGTTCTCGTTCTTGGGGCGGGAACTGACAAGAAAGGCCCCGGCCCGCTAGTGACCCAGCTCACAAAGAACTCTGGCAGCCTGCCGATCCCGATCACGATTGTTCCCGGTGATCTGAGCAAGGAAAAGCTGGAAGAAATCACCTGAGGATCGAACGTGGCGAAGACGTTGCAGTTCTGGTTCGACTTCGCCTCGACCTATTCCTATCTCAGCGCGATGCGAATCGAACAGGCCGCACGGGGCACAGGTGTCTCGGTCGACTGGCAACCTTTTCTATTGGGGCCGATTTTCGCGGATCAGGGATGGCGCACATCGCCGTTCAACCTGTATCCGGCCAAAGGGCGCTATATGTGGCGTGACATGGAACGTCTTTGCAGCGCACGCGGGCTGCCGTTAGTTCGGCCTGACCCGTTCCCGCAAAACTCCCTCACCGCAGCGCGCCTGACTTTGGCCCTTGCGCATGGTGAGGAACGGGTTGCCTTCGCAAAGGCTGTCTTCAGCGCTGAATTCGGGGACGGACGGGACATCTCCGACGAAGACGTGCTTGAGGATTGCCTGAAGATGGCAGATCTGCCTGCGGCAGTGATGAATCGCCGAAAAGATGCGAGCATCAAAGCTGCGCTGTTCGAGCAATCCGCGCGCGCAAAAGCACTTGGCCTGTTCGGCGCACCGAGTTTTGTGGCGGGGGCAGAGCTGTTTTGGGGAGATGACCGGCTGGATGAGGCGATTCGTTACTCGCTCACGATTTAGAATCGTTCCAAATATTGACTTCTCCGACCCCTGAGCGCATATCAGAAACACCTCAGACGGAGCTGCCTCATGTTCATCCAGACCGAATCCACCCCAAACCCGGCCACATTGAAATTTCTGCCCGGCCAAACGGTGCTTGAGGCTGGAACCGCGGATTTCCCGACAGCCGAGGCTGGTGATAAGTCCCCACTGGCCAAACGAATCTTTGCGGTAAACGGTGTGACCGGTGTGTTTTTTGGAAACGACTTTGTCACTGTGACCAAATCCGACGAAGTTCAGTGGGATCACATCAAACCTGCAATTCTTGGCGCAGTGATGGAGCATTATCAATCCGGCCAACCCGTCATGGGTGCCGACGCGGCAGCGGCCTCGGGTCATGCCGAACATACCGGAGAAGATGCGGAAATCGTCAATCAGATCAAAGATCTGCTGGACAGCCGCGTGCGCCCGGCCGTGGCACAGGATGGTGGCGACATTACCTTTCATGGCTTTGATCGCGGCGTGGTCTATCTGCACATGCAAGGTGCCTGCGCGGGGTGCCCGTCATCGACCCTGACACTGAAGATGGGTATCGAAAATCTGCTGCGCCACTACATCCCTGAAGTGACCGAGGTTCGACCAGTTGCCGTCTGACCCGACGATCCTGGCATTTGATACATCGGCCGCGCATTGCGCGGCCGCTTTGTTGCGTGGCGGTGTGATCGCAGTATCCCGTGTCGAAGACATGGCACGCGGCCAGGCCGAACGGTTGATGCCCTTGTTGCAAGAATTACTGACCGAAGCCGGTTGCGTATGGGCCGATCTGGACGCCATCGGTGTTGGGATTGGGCCCGGCAATTTCACGGGTATACGCATCTCGGTCTCTGCCGCCCGGGGCCTTGCCTTGGGCCTTGGCGTCCCCGCGGTGGGTGTTTCTGGATTCGATGCTCTGATTGAACTGGCAGAAGAGAGCCAACGTCCAGCCATCCCTGCGCCGCGCGAACAGGTGTATGTACAACTTCCCGGAACCGGCCCTTGCCTGTTGCCTTTGGGCGAGGCCGAACAGCATGGGCCTTTGTATGTCTGCCCCGACCCCGCATTGCAGGTACAAGCCGTTGCCAGACTTGCCGCAGGACGATGGCACAGCGTCAGTGCGCCTCCAGCCCCGCTATATGTCAGACCTGCGGACGCGGCCCCGTCCCGAGATGTGCCGCCTGTGTTGCTGGACCAATGACGCCTTACGAGATGGCAGCGACACATGCAGCGGCGTTCACCCAGTCACGCCCATGGACTGCCGATGAGTTCGCCAGCCTTTTGGAGAACCGGTTCACTGATTACGTCGGGGATGACCGTTGCTTTGTCCTGTTTCAGGTGATCGCGGGTGAGGCAGAGTTGCTGACGATTGCGACTCACCCCGCGTTTCAAAGACAAGGGCTCGGGTCACAGGCGATGCACGACTGGCACGACCGGGCAGTCACTTTGCAGGCAAACCGCGCTTTTCTGGACGTCGCTGCCGACAATGTTGCAGCAATCGCTTTGTACTGGCGATGCGGGTATCGCCAGTGCGGTCAGCGCAAGGGTTATTATTCCAGAAAAACAGGCCCAAATATCGATGCTCTCGTGATGGAACGCCGACTGCCCTAACGGCAACCAAAGATTTTTTAGACCATTTGGTCAGAAATCAATTGACCATCACGGTTGCAAACGTCCTTAATTCCCGCCATCACAACACTTATGCTCGCTAAAAGTGGGTAAACGGGGCTAATCTTACCTCGTGCCAACAAAAAAAATGGGAGACTTAAATGACCCTGATGAAATCCTTGATGGGTGCTGCCGCTGCTGTCGCTCTGACCGCAGGTGCAACTTTCGCCGAACCGGCGCTGATCTTTGACCTGGGCGGCAAGTTCGACAAATCTTTCAACGAAGCCGCGTATAATGGCGCGCAGCGTTGGGCCGATGAGACCGGCGGCGAGTACCGCGAGATCGAGATCCAGTCGGAAGCACAGCGCGAACAGGCTCTGCGCCGTTTCGCAGAATCAGGTGCCAATCCGATCATCACCATGGGCTTTGGTATGGCCGATCCGTTGTCGGCCGTTGCAGGCGATTATCCCGAAACCAAATTCGTGGCTGTCGACGTGAACTGGCTGGACATCCCCAACATCCGCCAGATCGGCTTTGCCGAGCATGAAGGATCGTACCTGGTTGGCATGATGGCAGCGATGGCATCGAAATCGGGAACCGTTGGCTTTATCGGCGGTATGGACATTCCGCTGATCCGCCACTTTGGTTGCGGATACGCACAAGGCGCCAAAGCCGTGAACCCGGACATCAATGTTGTCGCCAACATGACCGGCACCACCCCTGCGGCATGGAACGACCCGGTAAAAGGTTCGGAACTTACAAAAGCACAGATCAGCCAGGGTGCTGACGTGATCTATGCCGCGGCTGGCGGTACAGGTGTTGGCGTTCTGCAAACGGCAGCCGACGAAGGCATCCTGTCGATCGGCGTGGACAGCAACCAGAACCACCTGCATCCGGGCAAGGTCCTGACGTCGATGCTGAAACGTGTGGACGTCGCGGTGTATGACGCGATGAAAGCAGGTGACGCCGTAGAAACCGGCGTGTTCACCATGGGACTGGCCGAAGAAGGTGTAGGCGTCGCCATGGACGATAACAACAAAGAGCTTGTTTCGGTCCAAATGAACGATGCGGTGGAAGAAGCCCGCAAAGCCATCATCAACGGCGATATCACCGTTGTCAGCTATTACGAGAACGACAGCTGCCCCGCACTGCAGTTCTGATATCGCGCGGGGCGGAAGGAACCCTTCCGCCCCGCCATCCACACTGCCATCCGTGCCACCTGCCGGATGGGCTTTTCGGCAGTTGAGGGTAAGACATGACCGTCCCCGCCATTGAGCTCAAAGGGATTTCCAAATCCTTTGGGCCGGTTCAGGCCAACAAAGACATCTCAATCAGCGTCGCCCCCGGTACGATCCATGGGATCATCGGTGAAAACGGTGCGGGCAAATCCACGCTGATGAGCATCCTCTACGGCTTTTACAAAGCCGACAAAGGTGAAATTTGGATCAACGGGACAAAGACCGAAATCCCTGACAGCCAGGCGGCTATCGCCTCGGGCATCGGGATGGTGTTTCAGCACTTCAAGCTGGTGGAGAATTTCACTGTTCTGGAAAACATCGTTCTGGGTGCCGAAGATGGCGGCCTTCTGGCTCCGTCTCTGGCCAAGGCCCGCAAAGAACTGAAAGAACTGGAAGAAGAATACGAACTGTTCGTTGACCCCGACAAACGCATTGATGAGATCGGTGTGGGGATGCAGCAGCGTGTCGAAATTTTGAAGGCATTGTATCGCAAGGCCGAGATTCTGATTCTGGATGAACCGACTGGCGTTCTGACCCCGGCAGAGGCTGACCAACTGTTCCGTATTCTGGATCGTCTGCGGGCCGAAGGGAAAACGATCATCGTGATCACCCACAAGCTGCGCGAAATCATGGAAAACACCGATACCGTTTCGGTCATGCGCCGTGGGCAGATGACGGCTACGGTGAAAACTTCGGACACCAGCCCTGAAGAACTGGCCGAACTGATGGTAGGCCGTAAGGTTTTGCTGCAAGTCGACAAGGTGCCTGCGACGCCGGGCAAACCCATTCTTGAGATCGAAAAGCTGAGCGTTTTCGATTCCGCCGGTGTTGAACGGGTCAAAGGCATCGACCTGACCGTGCGTGCCGGTGAGATCGTCGGCATTGCCGGTGTGGCGGGCAATGGGCAGTCGGAACTGCTGGAGGTTCTGGGCGGGATGCGTCCGGGACAAGGCTCGATCAAGCTGAATGGCGAACCGCTGGCACTAAGCGGTGCCGGATCAGACGGTCAGGCGCGTCGTGCACAGCGCATCGCGCATGTGCCCGAAGACCGTCAGCGCGAAGGCCTGATTATGGATTTCCACGCGTGGGAGAACGTGGCCTTTGGCTATCACCGGGACCCCGCTTATCAGCGAGGCCTGTTCATGGACAATTCCGCGCTGCGCGCTGATACCGAAGCCAAGATCGAGAAATTCGATGTTCGGCCACCGGATCCTTGGCTTGCCGCCAAGAGCTTTTCGGGCGGGAACCAGCAGAAAATCGTCGTTGCCCGCGAAATCGAGCGAAACCCTGACCTGCTGCTGGTCGGCCAGCCGACACGTGGCGTTGATATTGGTGCGATCGAGTTCATTCACAAGCAGATCGTTGCCCTGCGCGACCAAGGCAAGGCGATCCTGCTGGTTTCGGTTGAGTTGGAAGAGATCTTCTCGCTGTCCGACCGGATCGCAGTGATGTTCGACGGGCATATCATGGGCGAACGCCTGCCCAGCGAAACAGATGAAAAAGAACTTGGCCTGCTGATGGCCGGTGTTGCAGGAGAGGCCGCGTAGGATGGAAAAAATGCCTAAATGGGCCGATGTCGTTCTGATCCCGCTGATCAGTCTGTTGCTGGCCGCTTTCCTGTCTGCGCTAGTCATCCTCGCCATCGGAGAAAACCCCGTCGAAGCTGTTAAGCTGATGGTTACAGGCGCGTTGGGGTCAACCTATGGCTGGGGCTATACGCTCTATTACGCGACAAACTTCATGTTTACCGGCCTTGCGGTCGCCGTCGCATTCCACGCCCGCTTGTTCAACATTGGTGGCGAAGGTCAGGCGATGTTGGGCGGTCTTGGGGTGGCCATGGTTTGCCTTTACGTCGACTGGCCGCATTGGAGCATTGCATTGCTTGCGGCCTGCGCGGCATCAATGCTGTTCGGTGCGTTTTGGGCCGCTATCCCAGCCTACCTTCAGGCCAAGCGCGGCAGCCATATCGTGATTACCACGATCATGTTCAATTTCATTGCCGCTGCCTTTCTGAACTACATGTTGGTCAACATCATGCGCCCGCAAGGGTCGCAGGACCCGGCAACCGCGCGATTCCCCGAAACCGTCCATCTGCCAACTTTCCAGTCAATGTTCTCGACCGCAGAAAACGTGGTGTTCCGGGGGGCTCCGGTAAACATTACATTCTTCATCGCGTTGCTGGCCTGTGTCGTCGTCTGGGCGCTGATCTGGCGGACCCGGCTGGGCTATGAAATCCGAGCTTATGGCCACTCTGAAACCGGCGCGGTCTATGCCGGTATCTCACCGGTTCGCATTACTATTGTTGCGATGCTGATCTCGGGTGCGCTGGCAGGTTTGATGGCCATCAATAACGTCATGGGCGAGGCGGAGCGCCTTGTCCTGAACTCGACCGAAGGCGCTGGGTTCATCGGGATTGCCGTGGCCCTTATGGGGCGCTCACATCCTTTCGGCGTATTGCTGGCCGCGCTTTTGTTCGGGTTCCTGTATCAGGGCGGGGCCGAGCTGGCACTGTGGGCATCGATCCCGCGCGAGCTGATCGTGGTCATTCAGGCGCTGGTGATCCTGTTCACCGGTGCGCTGGACAACATGGTACGGATGCCGCTTGAGAAACTGTTCCTTGGTATGCGGAAGAGGGCAGAGTAATGGACTTCTTTGTAACCCTCATCCAGGTTCTGGATTCGACCATCCGCCTATCCACGCCTCTTTTGCTGGCCTGTTTGGCCGGTCTGTATTCGGAACGGGCTGGCATCTTCGACATCGGGCTGGAAGGCAAAATGCTGGTGGCCGCGTTCTTTTCTGCGGCTGTCGCGGCGGTTACGGGTTCAGTCTGGCTGGGCTTGCTGGCTGGCATCGGATCCTCATTGGCGCTGTCAGGGCTGCACGGGTTGGCATCGATAACCTTCCGGGGCAACCAGCTGATTTCGGGTGTTGCAATAAACTTTCTCGCCTCGGGCCTGACAGTGCTTGTCGCCCAAAGCTGGTTCCAACAGGGCGGTCGTACGCCCTCGCTCTTTGGTGGCGGCCGGTTCGAGCCTATCAATTTTCCATTTGCCGATGCGCTTGGAGGGGTTCCGATTGTCGGCCCGATCTATTCCGAACTGCTCTCGGGCCATTCGATCCTTGTTTATGTGGCATTCCTGATGGTTCCAGCAACGTGGTGGGTGCTTTTCCGCACACGGTTCGGCCTGCGCCTGCGGGCTGTGGGTGAAAACCCGGCAGCCGTCGACACGGCAGGCGTATCCGTGGTTGGCCTGCGCTTCGCAGCCGTCGCGATCTGTGGCGTACTTTGTGGTATCGCAGGCGCTTATCTGGCGACGGCTTTGCAGGCGGGGTTCGTCAAGGAAATGACTGCTGGTCGTGGCTTTATTGCGCTGGCCGCCTTGATCTTTGCCAAATGGCGCCCGTGGCACGCCATGTGGGCCTGTTTGCTGTTTGGCCTGCTTCAGGCGGTAGCACTTCGGTTCCAAAACATCGATCTTGGTGGCGTAGTGATTCCGGTCCAGGTGATGGACGCCCTGCCCTATATCCTGACAGTTGTTATTCTGGCCGGTTTTGTCGGCAAGGCCGTGCCACCACGGGCAGGCGGAGAGCCCTACATCAAAGAGCGCTGATAAGGCCAGTTCCGAATGGAGTTTCGGTCCTGTTCGCTGCAAGGCGGCATGCAGAGTTGATTTTGCATGCTGCAACCGTTCTAAGAGGGTATGCACGTATACCTTCCCATAGCCGAAGTTTCTGTCAGCCCATTCCTGCTGTTGGGGATCGGTGGGGTCGTCGGTGTTTTATCTGGTATGTTCGGGGTCGGCGGAGGATTTTTGATCACTCCGCTGCTGTTTTTTATCGGCATTCCCCCGGCGGTTGCCGTTGCGACATCAGCCAATCAGGTTGTCGCTTCTTCCATTTCGGGATTGTTGGCGCATCTCAGGCGCAAGACCGTGGACCTGAAAATGGGAAGCGTTCTGCTGACCGGAGGGTTGTTTGGCGCGGCCCTGGGTATGGTGGTTTTCAATTTTCTCAAGCATCTCGGACAGGTCGATCTGGCTGTACAGATTTGCTATGTCGTGTTTCTGGGGGCCATCGGAACCCTGATGTTCATTGAAAGCCTTGCCGCCATCCGAAAAGCCAGAAAGTCCGGGTATCAACCTGCCCCCAAGCGACGCCAGCGTACATGGGTTCACGCACTGCCCTTCAAGATGCGGTTTCGGGCATCAAGCCTTTACATCTCGGTCATACCACCTGCACTGGTCGGGTTTGGTGTTGGCATCCTGTCGGCGATCATGGGTGTCGGCGGCGGGTTCATCATGGTACCCGCGATGATCTATGTTCTTGGCATTCCGACCAAAGTGGTTATCGGGACATCCCAGTTCCAGATCATTTTCGTCGCCGGTTTCACAACCATGATACATGCGTCGACAAATTTCAGCGTCGACATAGTGCTTGCCCTGTTCTTGTTGCTTGGCGGCGTTCTGGGCGCGCAATTGGGGACGCAGATCGGTGCACGTCTGAAAGCCGAACAGCTGCGCATTCTGTTGGCGTTGCTGGTCATGGGCGTTGCCGGAAAGATCGGATTTGACCTTCTATTGCCGCCGTTGGAGATCTTTTCTCTGGCAGAGCCTGGAGGGGTATGATGTTGTTTTCTCCGTACCACGCGACAATAACCGCTCTTGAATTCGAGTTTGATAGAAGGCAAGCCAAGACCCAGCGCAAAGTGACGGTATCATGCATATTTACCTGCCCATAGCCGAAGTCTCGGTAAATGCATTTCTACTCCTTGGTCTGGGTGGAATGGTTGGAATTCTGTCGGGGATGTTCGGGGTCGGCGGCGGGTTCCTCATGACGCCGCTGCTGTTTTTCATTGGCATACCACCGGCTGTTGCGGTTGCGACAGAGGCCAATCAGATTGTTGCATCGTCCTTTTCCGGGGTGCTGGCCCATTTTCGACGAAAGACCGTTGACCTCAAGATGGGTACGGTTTTGTTGACAGGCGGTCTAGTCGGGGCTGCATTGGGCGTTGTTGTCTTTAACTATCTAAAAAGCCTAGGCCAGGTCGACCTTCTGGTAACCCTTTGTTACGTGGTCTTCCTTGGTATCATTGGTAGCCTGATGTTCATCGAAAGCTTGAGGGCGCTGCGCAAAGCCAAGAAAGGCGGGGCAGCGCCAGCCAAGCGCCGCCAACGTGGCTGGGTTCATTCGATGCCCTTCAAGATGCGCTTTCGCACATCAGGTCTTTATATCTCGGTCATTCCACCGGTTGTAGTTGGTCTAAGCGTCGGGGTCTTGTCCGCGATTATGGGGGTCGGTGGCGGCTTCATCATGGTCCCGGCGATGATTTACCTGCTGGGAATGCCCACGAAAGTCGTTGTCGGCACATCGTTGTTTCAGATCATCTTCGTAACCGCATTTACCACGATGCTGCACGCGACCACCAACTATACAGTGGACATTGTCCTGGCGGTATTGCTGCTGGTCGGGGGCGTCATTGGCGCCCAGATCGGAACCGTAATCGGTTCGCGCATGCCGGCAGAACAACTACGCGTTCTGTTGGCGGCGCTGGTTCTGGTCGTCTGCGGCAAGCTGGCCCTTGATTTGCTTCTTGAACCATCCGAGCTTTATTCGCTTGGCAACAGCGGGGGGCATTAAGAATGCTGCGCTATGTCTTTGCCGCTTTGTGCCTGTTCTGCCTGCCCGCAGCAGCCGATGAAGAGCAGGTCGTCCTGGGCCTCAGCCAGGATCGTGTTGCGATCACTGCCGACTTTGACGGGTCTGAGATCCTCATTTTCGGGGCCATCAAACGGGAATCACCCATTCCGCCAGGCCCACCAGTCGCGGTTATTGTAGCGGTTGCAGGCCCGTCCGAGCCCGTAACGGTTCGCCGCAAAGAGCGAAAGCTTGGGATTTGGGTAAACACCGATAGCGTTCTGGTCGACCTGGCACCAAGTTTCTACGCAGTTGCCACCAGCGAACCGTTGGATCAAATTCTGACCGATACCGAAGACCTGCGTCACCGCATTTCGATCGAACGCGCGATCCGGTCGGTCGGAGCGGCGATGCACATCCGTGGTGCTCAGGATTTTGCAGATGCCGTGATCCGTATCCGTGAATCTGAACAGCTGTATTCCATCCGCGAGAACACTGTGGCCGTGGACGAACAAACCTTGTTCCGGACGTCAATTGACATGCCTGCGGACCTGACCGAAGGGGATTACTCAGCTCGGATCTTCCTGACCCGCGGAGGAGAGGTTGTATCGCAATACGAAACCAAAATCGACGTCCGCAAAGTCGGGTTGGAGCGGTTTCTGTACAATATGTCCCGTCAGCAACCCGTTTGGTACGGGCTGATGTCATTGGTTATCGCAATTGCCGCGGGTTGGGGCGCGTCGACAGCGTTCCGTCTGTTGCGGGAAAACTGACACTCACCCCCTGCCGATATAGGGCATGGTCGTGGCCATGACCGTCATGAACTGCACATTCGCTTCGGGCGGCAGGGTGGCCATATGCAGAACGGACCGCGCGGCATCTTCAACCGCCATGGTTGGGTCCGGCGTCTGGCCTGCCGCCTGCGCCGCATCCACCAGATCCTGAACCATCTGCGTGCGTGCGTTGCCGATATCGATCTGACCACATGCAATTCCAAAGGATCGTCCATCCAGTGAAAGGCTGCGCGTCAGCCCCGTAATGGCATGTTTGGTCGCCGAATAATGTACAGAATTCGGACGCGGAACATGCGCTGCAATCGATCCGTTATTGATGATCCGCCCGCCCTGCGGGCTTTGATGACGCATGATCCCAAAGGCCTCACGCGCGCATAGAAACATACCGTTCAGGTTGACGTTGACGGTTTGATACCAATCGTCCAACGCGATTTCGTCGATTGTGCCCCCGCGGGCAAAAATACCAGCGTTGTTAAACAGAACATCAAGTCGCCCTGTCCGATCCATGAATACGTGGAACGCCTGTTTGACTGCGTCCGGGTCGGTCACATCGGCGGGCATTGCTATGGCCGCCGGGTATTCTTGCGCGAGGGCATTCAGCTTGTCCGCGCTGCGCGCCAGCAGCCCGACCGTCCAGCCCTGCGCCAGAAAAAGCTCGGCGGTGGCCCGACCGATGCCAGAGCTTGCACCAGTTACGATTATGGAACCCATGTCTCTTCTGCCTCCAGTGCGAGTGAAACTGCGGGGACCGCGCGCAAATCATCTATCTGCAACGGGTAAGTGGGTTTTGACAATCGATTGCGAACCACCCAGATCAAACGCTCCTGTGCGCGGGTGATCGCGACATAAGCCAAACGCTTCCACAAAGGCTGCCCGGCCTCAGTACGGCCCATCCGGGCGGCGGCGTAAATGTCAGGGGCAAACACCTGAACCGTGTCCCACTGTGATCCTTGTGCCTTGTGTATCGTCACCGCAGCCCCGTGCAAAAACGTCGCTCCCATACGGGCGGCAAAAGGAATGAAGGGCTCTTCCTCATCCGGTTTTTCGATCTGGACAATCGACGCAGCGCTGACCTGTGGGTCTTCGGCCCCCATCACATGCAAGCGAGAAAACCCCGGCTTGCGACCGGGGCCAAGATAGACAACCTGGGCCCCTTTGATCAGGCCGCGTGCCTCAAGATCCAACCGTTTCTTGCGGTGCTTCAATGGCAACTCGATCCCGTCGCAGATCAGCGGCTCACCTTCCAAAAGCTCTGTATCCGGTGCGCCATGAACTTGCCTGAACGCCTGTATCAAACGAATGCGCGTGGCGTTGCGCCAGACCAGAACCGGGCTGCGCGCCATCAGATCAACTTCGACCCGCTGCCCCCAAACGACCCTGTCATCCCGGCGGGCGGTGTCTTCGACCAAACGCTCAAATTCTTCAAATCCCATCGACGGATTGGCAAGAGCGTGCGCCAGATCCAGGATCGGGTTATCCGCGTCTTGCCGATGTACCCGCTGAAGCGTCAGCTTTCGTGGTTCGGGCAAGGCTTCAAACACCATGCTGCCGGACTGATTGACCGGAGCCAGCTGTGCGGGATCACCGAACAGCAGAAGGGTCGGGAATATCTCTTTCAGGTCTTCGAACTGACGATCATCCAGCATCGACGCCTCGTCGACAAACCCGATGTCCAGCGGTTCCTCGCGGCGTTTCCAACCTGTAATGAAGTCAGATCCGCGCAATCCGGCAGCGGCCAGCGCTCCGGGAATCGATTTGTTGTTACGATAAAACGCAGCAGCACGGTCTAAAGCTTCGTCTGTCAGACCTTTGATCTCGGGGCGCTCGTCATTTCCGGCCAGCCATTCGGCGATACGCTCGTATTCCGGGTCATAGACCGGCGTATAAAGGATGCGGTGAATTGTGGTTGCCGGAACACCTCGAAGGCGCAGAACACTTGCGGCTTTGTTCGTAGGGGCCAGAATAGCAAGGCTGCGCTTGTCTCTGGATTTACGACTTTCGTAGTCGCCGGACACGACCTGAACACCGGTCTCAGCCAGCGCTTTGTAAAGTTTGGCCAACAGCAACGTCTTGCCGGACCCGGCCTTGCCGATCACAGCCATCACGCCAGACTTCCCTGCCCCCGGCAGTTTCAGAAGGGCATCGTCCTCCAGGTCGACACCGGCTGAGCGCAGCATCTCGGCGATGCTGTCATACGCGGCGGCCTGATCATCTGAGAAGGTCACATTCGGCAAAGACATGGCGCGACCCTACAGGGCCGCGCCAACCATCACCAGATGCGGATCTGCGTTTTCCGGTCCTTAGGCAGACAGGGCAGATCGGTGCAGTTTGGATCGCCCGAAAGCTGCATTGAACCACATGCGCGAAAGCTCACGCGGGATGCCCGCCCGTTCGGCCACGCGGTTGCAATCATCCGCTGAATAGGGCCATAGCCCGACCGAGATCTGGTCACGCCCTGTGCCTTGGGTTCCAAGAACCTCGGGGGACGACCCGATCAGACGATAGATCCGGATCATGCGGGCATCAAATACACCGGCAATATGCGTCAGGCCAAAGCCCTCCATCATCTCACCGCCGCTGAGCATGATGGCCCCGGCAGTGTGCGGGCTGGCTGTGCGGGACAGGCAGAACCGGGTCACCTCCCAGATCAGAGGGCTGCAAATCGGCTTTCCACCGTTGAGATGCCCAAACACCTCATTGATCATTACCCGGCCGGTTGTCGGCAATACCCGCATTGACCCACCATGGCTGCCATCCGGTTCTTCCCAGATGACATAAAGCGGGTTGAGGTCGTCGTACTCATCCCGCTCTTCTCCTTTTTTGTTGACATGGACGTCCCACCCCAACCGGGTTTTGAACTGATCTGCGCGATCCTTGAACATCCCCTCAGCCAGAGTCGGAAATCTGTGTAACTCATCGGCATATAGATAACGCAACATGACTTTTCCCCTTGTCGTCCTGTGCAGGAACGAAGGGGGTACAGAGTCGTGGTTAATATTGCGTTTTGAGGACGCTTTGCCCTTAAACGACTATTAATCCCCGGCTGAGTGCCGTTGCGATTGCGTGGGTCGTGTTAAGGGCTCCGAGTTTCGATCGGGCGCTTTCAATGTAAACGCGTAACGTGTGTTCGGAAATCGACAGGGAATGCGCCACCTGAGCGCGGCTGTAACCCAGTGCCAAAAGGGTAATGGCGTCGATTTCACGGGGCGACAGGCTGCGCGTTGCATCCGGTTGCCTGTCTTTTTCAAACTCCAGCGCTTTGCGATTGATATAGTGCGCAACAAGAATCAACTCGCGCCCAAAGGTCGAGATGAAGGTCTGCCAAGTTTGATCGTCGCAACTATGGTTAACGGTAAAAAGAGCGAACTGGCCGTTTGGCCCTCGGATCGGGATCGAGTATCCCTGATTGCCGACCCCGTGGTCGTGGGCATCCTGAAGGAATGATTTGGCCACCTTGCTGGACCAGTCCAGAGACTTCCAGTCAACCGGGTGAAATCGCTGGAAACACCCCAGAATTACAGGGTCGATACGATGATAGTTTTTTTCCCTGTATCGTTCGTCCCAGGCGTCTGAGTAGGTCGTATAGCCGTATTGGTCCCCCGCACCGTCAACCCAGTGATATGTCAGATGTGCGACCTTCAAAGTGTCTCGCAGACATTCGGCAACGGTGCTGAGCTCTTCAAGCGTGCTGGTGTTTTCCAAATCCTGAAGGATTTGACCCAAATCGGTTTTCGTTCCCATCCGCGGGCGCCCGTGCCTCGTTCTTCAGGGACGCAATCTCGGCCGCCGCAATCAGCCTTGTATCATCAAGCTGTTCTGCAAGCGCGCTCAACCCATTCGCAACGGCGAAAGCGTTGAGGTCCGATAGTACGTCCAATATCCACTCATTTTGCGCCATCAGGGTCTCTCTGAAACAGTTAACGAAGCGTTAACACAACCATAACATGTATGATCTTTTTCGACCTATTCACCGGTTTCTACTCCCCAAAAATAGCGGGAGTAATAATCGCAACCATTTGAAACCATGAAAAAGGTCTGCAAACAGCAAACCACCCGCGAACCGGCAGTGCGATTCGCGGGTGGTTTTTGTCTAAGGTCCTGAACTGTTTCAGCCTGCGTCCAAAACTTCTTCGAGGGTGCGCAGCCCGGTACGCGGCGCCTGAACAAGCACAGACATGTTGCCCGGCTTGTGTTCATTCCGCAGCATTTTCATATGTGCTTCCGGAAGGTCGTTCCAGGCAAACACCTCGGACATACAGGGATCCAGACGGCGCTCGACCATCAGCTTGTTCGCCGCTGCCGCTTGTTTCAGATGGGCAAAATGCGAACCCTGCAGGCGTTTCTGGTGCATCCACATGTAACGTACGTCGAATGTGCAGTTGAACCCGGACGTCCCCGCACAAATCACAACCATGCCGCCTTTTTTCACCACGAAGGTCGAGACCGGGAAGGTGCTTTCGCCCGGATGCTCGAACACCATGTCGACATTGTTGCCCTTGCCGGTGATATCCCAGATCGCCTTGCCGAACTTGCGGGCCTCTTTGAACCACTCGGCGTATTCAGGCGTATTGACCGTGGGCAGTTGGCCCCAGCAATTAAAGTCGCGGCGGTTCAAAACCCCTTTTGCGCCCAGACCCATGACGAAATCGCGCTTGCTTTCGTCCGAAATCACCCCGATCGCGTTTGCCCCAGCTGTGTTGATCAACTGGATAGCATAAGACCCCAGACCGCCCGAGGCACCCCAGACCAGAACGTTCTGACCCGGTTTCAGGTCGTGCGGTTCGTGACCAAACAGCATACGGTAAGCTGTCGCGAGTGTCAGCGTGTAGCACGCCGCTTCTTCCCAGGTCAGGTGCTTGGGGCGCGGCATCAACTGCTGAGCTTGCACGCGTGTGAACTGGCTGAACGAGCCGTCAGGTGTTTCATAGCCCCAGATCCGCTGACTGGTCGAGTACATTGGGTCGCCGCCGTTGCATTCTTCGTCGTCGCCATCGTCCTGGTTGCAGTGGATGACAACTTCATCGCCAACCTTCCAGCGCTTGACCTTGTCACCAACAGCCCAGACGATACCCGATGCATCAGAGCCTGCGACATGGTACGGTGCCTTGTGGCCATCGAAGGGGCTGATCGGCTGGCCCAGTGCAGCCCAGACACCGTTGTAGTTAACGCCTGCTGCCATCACCAGAACAAGTACCTCATTGCTGTCCAGCGTGGGTACATCGACCACTTCCTGCTGCATCGCAGTGTTTGGCTCGCCATGGCGTTCCTTTCGGATGGCCCATGCGTACATTTGTTTCGGGACATATCCCATCGGAGGGATCTCACCCATTTCATAGAGGTCTTTTTCAGGTGCCTCATACGACGCGATACCGGTTTCGGTGTCCAAAGCCATGCTGGCCTCCTTTTTCAATACTTTTGCCGCGACGCAGAATCGCGTGCTTTATCAGATGAAATATTGGCCATCGCGAAATATTGCAACCGTTTTTGATGCTAAATTGTAATTTTATGACCCAGCGGTCGCAGAAATTATTTTGCATACGCAGAAACAGAAGGGCGCGCGGAAACCGGTACAGACGCTGCATAATACTCCAGCAAATCACCGCGTTGGCCAGATTCGGAAAGAACATGCCCCTGCCGCTTGAGTATCCGTCGTTCAATCAACTGATCCAAAGCGCTTGATATGGCCGACGCATTGTCTTGGGTCTGCTTACCGTCACGTTCCATCATCGCCTGAATACAGGACCGCAGATCCTGTTCCGCCATCGGCCCATTGTCACGTATCAGCAAACAAGCCGCAGGGGCCGGGACCAACGGGATCGCGTTCTGGATACGCTGCATCAATGTGCGCGCCAGATCGGTCATCATGTCGTCACTGCCCTCGGCCCGGAACTCTTTCAGAGAAATCGGGATTCCGTACCGGACCGATGCCAGCCCGAACCGCTTGTAGCGCCCGATCACTCGCCGCCAGAACTGTTTGAGAATCCAACGCGTGATGACCCCGATCCGGGCCCGAAAACGACGTTCTGTTCCTAACGCTGCGCGGGTCAGAATGGTGTCTTCAAGCACGCGGTCATAATTCAAAGCGACAGGAACGAATACGACATCACGCCCCTGCGACGTCGTCCCATCCATTATATACTTGAGCAATCCAAGCTTTGGGCGGGCGAGCGCTCCTGTCAGGCTTAAACCACCTTCTGGAAACATGGCTTGCGTAACACCGGCTTCGGTCGCATGGCGCACATAGGTGGACAAAACCTGCCGGTAGAGCTCGCTGCCTGACTTGCGCCGGATAAAGTACGCCCCCATTGCCCGGATCAACCGGCTCAGCGGCCAAACCCGCGCCCATTCTCCTACTGCGTAGGATAAAGCAGAGTGCGGGGCCGCCAGATATGTAACCAACACGTAGTCCATATTGCTTCTGTGGTTCATCACAAAAACAACGGTTGCATCAGGGTCGATTGTCCTGACCGCGTCTTCGTCCTCGTAGCTAAGCCGCACCTCGTAGAACGTGTTGCTTAACAGCCGGGCTAGCCGGATCGCAAAACTGAAATAGGCGAAGGCGGAAAAGGACGGCACGATCTCGCGGGCATAGCGGCGTGCCTGTTCGGACGCAACGGCTTCGGGTATTCCAGTTTCGAGGGCGTGATGCTGAACCGCTTTACCAACCTGCGGATCATAAATCAGCCGTTGAATCATGTCGTGCCGACGGGCCAGCTTGAACGGTTGGATCGGACGTTGCAGGCGCTGGTTCAAACGCGCCACGGCACGTTCCAACCGGCGGCGGAAAAACCATCGGACTGACGGGAACAGAAAATGTGAAGCGAAAGTAACCATGGCAAAGACCACGATCAGCACAAAAAGCCAAAGCGGAAGTTCCACGGTTTGCGTCATGGCCGCACCTTGCCACCAATCGCAGCTGCTCACAATCTGAACAATTGCAGGATGCCGCAACGCAGCGAATTGACATGTCCCGAAAATTGCGCTTTAGAACCTCAGGACGTAATTTTATTGCCCACCGAAACGCGAGGCCCCTTCATGACGCAGATGCAGAAAGATCGCCCCTGGCTCATCCGGACCTATGCCGGTCATTCCACCGCCAAGGCCTCGAACGCGCTTTATCGTGGCAACCTCGCCAAAGGGCAAACCGGTCTTTCGGTTGCCTTCGATCTGCCCACCCAGACCGGATATGACAGTGACCACACGTTGGCACGTGGCGAAGTTGGCAAGGTCGGGGTGCCCGTCTGCCATCTGGGCGATATGCGGGTTTTGTTCGATCAGATTCCGCTAGAACAGATGAACACGTCAATGACGATCAACGCGACCGCCCCTTGGTTGCTAGCCCTTTACATCGCCGCGGCCGAGGAACAAGGCGCTGACGTTTCCAAATTGCAGGGCACGGTCCAGAACGACCTGATCAAGGAATATCTGAGCCGGGGCACTTATGTTTGCCCGCCAAAACCGTCGCTGAAGATGATCGCAGACGTGGCTGAGTATTGCTATTCCAATGTCCCCAAGTGGAACCCGATGAATGTGTGTTCCTATCACCTGCAAGAGGCAGGCGCGACACCGGAACAAGAACTTGCTTATGCGCTGGCAACAGCCATTGCCGTGCTGGACGAGCTGCGCCCCCGTGTTCCGGTCGAAGATTTTCCGGCGCTGTGTGGTCGGATTTCGTTTTTCGTGAATGCAGGAATCCGTTTTGTTACCGAAATGTGCAAAATGCGCGCGTTTGTTGATCTTTGGGATGAAATTCTGCAACAGCGGTATAGTGTTGAGAACCCAAAGTTCCGCCGCTTCCGCTATGGTGTGCAGGTAAACTCACTGGGCCTGACCGAACAGCAGCCAGAGAACAACGTATACCGCATCCTTATTGAAATGCTGGCCGTGACGCTGTCGAAAAGCGCGCGCGCCCGCGCGGTGCAGTTGCCTGCATGGAACGAGGCACTTGGCCTGCCACGCCCCTGGGACCAGCAATGGTCCATGCGGATGCAGCAAATTCTGGCCTATGAAACTGATCTGTTGGAATTCGATGACCTGTTCGATGGCAACCCGGCTGTTGATGCCAAGGTCGAAGAATTGAAAGCAGGCGCGCGGGCAGAGCTGGCGAACCTGGATTCGATGGGCGGTGCGGTTGCGTCTATTGAGTATATGAAATCCCGCCTTGTGGATTCCAACGCCGAACGTCTGAACCGGATCGAACGCAACGAAACCGTCGTTGTCGGCGTGAACAAATGGATGGAAGGCGAGGCTTCCCCCCTTCAGACTGAAGATGGCGGCATCATGGTCGTTGATCCTGCCGTGGAACAGGAACAGATCGACCGCTTGAATGCGTGGCGGGCTGAGCGGGACGAAGCGGCTGTTGCAGCGACCTTGGCCGCGTTGCGCCAAGCGGCTCAGACAGGAGCAAACGTCATGGAGCCGTCCATTGCCGCTGCCAAGGCGGGTGTGACCACCGGCGAATGGGCCGAAGAGATGCGCAAGGTCTTCGGCACTTATCGTGGTCCGACCGGCGTTTCCGGATCGGTCTCGAACAAAACCGAAGGGTTGGATGACCTGCGCGCGGCGGTTGATGCCGTCAGCGACAAACTGGGGCGACGCCTGAAATTTCTGGTTGGAAAACCGGGATTGGACGGCCATTCCAACGGCGCCGAACAAATCGCGTTCCGTGCCCGCGACTGCGGCATGGATATCAGCTATGAGGGTATCCGGCTGACCCCGGAAGAAATTGTCACCTCAGCCCGCGACGATGACGCACATGTCATCGGGTTGTCGATCCTGTCCGGTAGCCATCTGCCTTTGGTCGAAGATGTAATGGATCGGCTGCAGAAGGCTGGCTTGTCTCACATTCCCGTGGTTGTTGGCGGAATTATTCCGGATGACGATGCCGCAAAATTGAAAGCCATGGGTGTAGCCAAGGTTTACACCCCCAAAAACTTTGAACTTAATGCGATCATGAGCGATATCGTAACACTGGTTGACCCCAAAAACCTCGCAGCCGAGTAACTGAGGTTTTAGACCCTTAATTCCCCGTTTCTTCCCTTTTGATATTTGGGATGGAATAAACCATTCGTTATAATTACGGTGCGCACTCAAGTGCACCGTAAATAATATCCTTCGGAGATGAATGATGGGGGTCAATCTTGAACAGATGTCGCGTAAAGACCTTTTGGCATTGCGTGACGATGTCGAAAAAGCCTTGGTAGGAGCCGAAAAACGCGAGCGCCGTGAGGCTTTGAAAGCCGCAGAAAAGGCTGCCGCGGAATTCGGATACTCGCTGTCCGAGCTTTCAGGCGACGCACCCCGCGCATCCAAGAACACGAAAACAAAAGAAAAATACCGCAACCCTGCCAATCCGGAACAAACCTGGACAGGTCGTGGCCGCAAGCCGAAATGGGTGCATGACGCGTTGCAGGCGGGTGCCGATATTTCCGATCTTGAAATCTGATCGGGGCGGAACAAACAATGACAATTCATATCGGCGCTGAAAAAGGTGAAATTGCAGAAACCGTTCTATTACCCGGAGATCCTTATCGGGCGAAATGGGCGGCCGAGACGTTTTTGGGCGATGTGAAGCAAGTCAATAACGTTCGGGGGATGCTTGGGTTTACCGGAAATTGGAAGGGGAATCCTGTAACGATACAGGGTAGCGGCATGGGAATGCCCTCGCTCTCCATTTACGTAAACGAGTTAATTCGCGATTACGGCGCAAAAACCCTGATCCGAATTGGGTCGTGTGGCGGAATGCAGGACAGCGTAAAAATACGAGACGTCATTCTGGCAATGACGTCAACAACGCTGAGTACGCCGTCACGCGGTATCATGAAAGAACTGAACTTTGCACCCTGCGCCGATTGGAGTTTGTTGCAGGCGGCCGCAAAGGCGGCGGCTGCCAAAGCAACCCCTACCCATGTCGGCGGGATTTATTCTTCGGACGTTTTCTATGATGAGCGCCCGGACCTGAATGAACAGATGGTGCGCCACGGGATTCTCGGCGTCGAAATGGAGGCGGCCGAGCTCTATATCCTTGCAGCGCGCCACAAATGCCGTGCTCTGGCAGTTCTCACCGTTTCCGATCACCTTCTAACGGGAGAGGCTCTGCCATCCTCGGAACGTGAAAGCAGCTTTGGAGACATGGTGGAAATCGCGCTACAGGCCGCATTTCCGAGCAGCTGACAATGATGTAGTTGCCCGCTGAACCTAGCGCCCGTGCGTGCGATCATAGCCATTGCGCGCCGGGCTTTCCCAGCTGTCCAGGTCTGTGACCGTCGCGGCAAATGTTTCGACCAGCAAGGGAAAACACGCGGCTGTGTCCGAGGAATGTTCGGAGGAACAATCCCCACCCGGACAAGCGCTGAGATTGCCCAGCAGATCGATCTCAGCAAAGAACTCCAGATAGTCGCCGGGGCGAACGGGCGATGCTTTCATGAAATACTGACCTGTATCCCGAGTGAAACCGGTACACATGAAGACGTTCAGAACGTCGTGCACCACAGGTTCGGCCTCATCCATCGGAATACTCAGATGATCCGCCAGCGCGCGGGTCAGGTTGGAATGACAACAGTGGTGATACTGCGTGCCGGACAGCAAATTGCCCGTATATGGATCACAACGCGTGCCGATTACGTCATGAACCGATCCCCCGTATGCATCGATCCCGTACCATTCCAGTGTATCCGCTATGATCGTGGCCATCGGGCGCAGATGTGGGAAACTGGACCACATCCGCTCTCCGGTGGTCAGGTGCGTGCCATGCAAAGCCCGCGTTTTTCCGGAATAAAAGCGCTCGGATAAATCATTGCGGTTCCACAGGTTCAAATCGCCAACCTGCGGGCCTTCAACCGATGTGATGCGAAAGAAATGCCCGGCAGGTACATCAAAACAGCACGCCTCACGCGGAGGAACCAGGACTTCGCCGGTTTTGACTGCCCGTTGGCGTACAGATCTCATCCAGGGCAAATCTGGTCGCGGCAAGGCATCGTTCGGATAACAAATAACAGGGGCGACCGAACGACGGGCTTCGGCATCTTCGGGGGGGCGGGCAGTATTCTCAGAACCAGTCATGGCGTGCAGAGTGGCGGATTCTCTGGCTCGCGAAAAGCCCTATTCTCAACCATCACTTGCCTTCAGGCATCGCATAGGTTGGTCCGTCGCAGCGATTTCCGCTCCACAATAGTTGCACCGCCAGATGCCATGACGTCTGTCCTGTCGCCAGCGACAATCACGTGTCAGCGTTGAATGGCGCGAGCGCCAGAAAAAATAGGCGAACACTCCGGCGACCAACAAAAGCAGAAGAACAGGCATTCCTCTGCTTTGCCGATTGACCGAAGTTTTTCAAGGGCTGTCGTATTGGATCAGGCCGCGTTTGCGTATTCGAACAGCTCGGGCTCTTTGTCGGCTTTAACCGGTTCCGGCGTGTAGTAGGCCCATGCCTGCTCCAGCAGTTTCAGCGCCTCTTTAGCGTCGATTTTTTGTTTGGATGTGTTTGCATTCATTGGAGTGATCCTGACTCGAACTCATCACTCCTCCCTGACCAAAAAATAAGGCAATGCAGCCGGGGCCACATCGCCTTATTTTGCAAGATCGACATGCGTTTACCGCAATTCGGTGCAGGTTATTATACCGCGCGTTCGACCATCATCTTTTTAATCTCGGCAATCGCCTTGGCCGGGTTCAAACCTTTGGGGCAGGTCTTGGCGCAGTTCATGATTGTGTGGCAGCGATAGAGCTTGAACGGATCTTCCAACTCGTCCAGACGCTCACCTGTGGCCTCATCCCGGCTGTCGATGATCCAGCGATATGCGTGCAGCAGAGCAGCGGGGCCAAGATACCGGTCGCCGTTCCACCAGTAGCTCGGGCACGAGGTCGAGCAGCTGGCGCACATCACACACTCATAGAGACCATCCAGCTTTTTCCGATCTTCGATCGACTGCTTCCATTCTTTTGCAGGACGGTTGGTCTTGGTTTCCAGCCACGGCATGATCGACGCATGCTGGGCATAGAAATGGGTTAGATCAGGGATAAGGTCCTTGACCACAGGCATATGCGGCAGCGGATAGATTTTCACGTCGCCCTTGATCTCATCCATGCCATAGATACAGGCCAGCGTATTGATCCCGTCAATATTCATCGCGCACGAGCCGCAGATGCCTTCACGGCATGACCGGCGAAATGTCAGGGTCGGGTCGATTTCGTTCTTGATCTTGATCAGCGCGTCCAAAACCATCGGCCCGCACGTGTCCATATCGACAAAGTAGGTATCGACACGGGGGTTCTGTCCGTCATCCGGGTTCCAGCGATAGATCTGGAGCTTTCGCACATTGGTCGCGCCATCCGGCTTTGGCCAAGTCTTGCCGGTGATAATCCGGGAATTTTTGGGCAGGGTCAGTTGAACCATGTCAATTCTCCATTCAGCACAAGGCCGCCTTTCAGCCTGTCCGGGCGCGCTGAGACGCCCCTCGGTTATAATGCCCCCAATGGGCGATGTTCACGTCAAAATCCGACGCGAGCCAGTCCGCAACGCGTTGCGGATCGTCACAGTCGATATCAAAGCGCAGGAAGCGCGGGTTGCCGTCGAAATAGGCTTCTACTTCGGCATGGTGCACATCATACATATGTGCCCAGCCGTGTTTCACTTCATCGGCCGTTTGTCCATTGGCCTCGCAGCATCGCTCAAGGTACCTACCGCCGGAATGGTTGGCACGGGATGCGATCCAGTCATCCCTGTCCCGTGTGTTCAGCAAGAAATAGGCATTCGGGTAAGCTGCATGCAATTCACGGAAGAAACGCGCCCCGTCCAGCATGAAGCGTGAGCTGACGAAAGCGATGTCAGTGAAGGCCCGCACCGCTCCGAACCCGTCCAGTGGTCGTCGCCCCATGGCTATGTTAGTCAACATGCGGTGCGCAAGGTTTCGGCCCTGGTCATCTTCCCAATGAACTGACGGTATCCCGCTGTTCTGGAACAGCCTGTGAAACGAGGTCGTTGCACAGCGGTTCAGCCCGATCAGGACGATCTTTGGATCGCCTGAACCGGATTGCAGGACCTCGCCCGTCATGACAAGCACCGGACACGGACCGACCACTGGCCAATGGCCATTGCGGTTTTCGTGGGTATTTGGCGCTTGCTCACCATTGCCTGCTGTCCGAGCCTTTTAGAACGTACGTGCCTTGGGTGCGATTTTCTTCAGGCTGATGCCACCTTCGTCTTCGGTCGTCAGCGGATCGACGATCACGGGACGATAGCTGAGCTCAACCTTGTTGCCTTCGACCCGACTAACCGTGTGAACACGCCAGTTTTCGTCATCACGTGCAGAGAAATCCTCGTGCGCGTGGGCACCACGGGATTCCTTGCGCGCCTCTGCGCCAACGATCGTAGTCAGCGCGTTGGGCATCAGGTTGGTCAGTTCCAGCGTTTCCATCAGGTCACTGTTCCAGACCAGCGACCGGTCGGTGACTTTCAGATCGTCCATCTTCGCAGCGATTGCCGTCATCTTCTCGACGCCTTCGGACATGGTCTTGGCGGTACGGAACACGGCAGCATCCGCCTGCATGGTTTTCTGCATCTCAAGCCGCAACTCGGCGGTCGGGATGGAACCGCTAGCGTTGCGCACCGCGTCGAACCGGTCAAAGGCCTTATCGACCGATGCCTGGTTCAAAACCGGGTTCGCAGCTTCTGCATCCACAACTTTGCCTGCCCGGATCGCCGCCGCGCGGCCAAAGACCACAAGGTCAATCAGCGAGTTCGAGCCCAAGCGGTTCGCGCCGTGGACCGAGGCGCAACCGGCTTCGCCCACTGCCATGAGGCCCGGAACCACAGCTGTCGGGTTCTCGGCCGTTGGGTTCAGAACTTCACCCCAATAGTTTGTGGGGATACCGCCCATGTTATAGTGCACGGTTGGCAGAACCGGGATCGGTTCCTTGGTGACATCCACGCCGGCAAAGATCTTGGCGCTTTCCGAGATGCCGGGCAGACGTTCTGCCAAAGCTTCGGCTGGGAGGTGACTGAGGTTCAGGTGAATATGATCCCCTTCCGCACCGACACCACGGCCTTCGCGGATTTCCAAGGTCATCGAGCGCGAGACGTAATCGCGCGGTGCGAGGTCCTTGTACTGGGGGGCGTAACGCTCCATGAACCGTTCACCTTCCGAGTTGGTCAGGTAACCACCCTCGCCACGCGCGCCTTCGGTGATCAGGCAGCCCGATCCGTAGATGCCGGTCGGGTGGAACTGAACGAACTCCATATCCTGCAGCGCCAAGCCCGCGCGGGCCACCATACCGCCACCGTCACCGGTGCAGGTATGGGCCGAGGTCGCGCTGAAATAGGCGCGGCCATACCCGCCGGTCGCCAGCACAACCATCTTGGCATTGAAGACATGCATCGTGCCATCGTCCAGCTTCCAGCAGACAACACCCTGACACTGGCCGTCATCGGACATGATCAGGTCGATGGCGAAGTATTCGATATAAAACTCGGCATTGTTCTTCAGCGACTGGCCATACAGCGTATGAAGGATCGCGTGGCCGGTCCTGTCCGCAGCGGCACAGGTGCGCTGGACTGCCGGGCCTTCGCCGAATTCAGTGGTGTGACCACCAAACGGGCGTTGATAGATCTTACCCTCTTCGGTTCGGCTGAACGGAACGCCATAATGCTCCAGTTCGTAAACAGCCTTGGGCGCTTCCCGAGCTAGGTATTCCATCGCATCGGTATCGCCCAGCCAATCCGAGCCTTTCACAGTGTCGTACATGTGCCACTGCCAGTGGTCGGGCCCCATGTTTGACAACGACGCGGCGATACCGCCCTGAGCGGCCACAGTATGCGAACGGGTTGGGAAAACCTTGGTTACGCAAGCCGTGCGAAGACCCTGTTCCGCCATACCCAGTGTTGCCCGCAGACCGGCCCCACCGGCACCGACAACGACCACGTCATATTCATGCGTTTCGTATTCGTATGCAGCCATTTCTTTCAGCTCCGGGAATTAAAGGGCAATGCGAGCGACGGCAAAGATGCCAGCCGCAGCCGCGCCATAAGACAAGCAGGTCAACAGAATGATCAGGACCTTTTCAAGCGTGCCGTGAACATAATCTTCAAGCATCACCTGCGCACCGTCCGCGAAGTGTTTGAAGCCAACCGCCAGCGTCAGTGCTGCCACGATGGCAGGGAAAGGTCGCGAGTAGTAGTCGAGAACGACCTCGAATGGCTGGCCCAGGATCGGACCAAAGGTGAATACAAACAACGGCACAAGGATCAGCAAAGCAACCGAGCTGACTTTCATCGCCCAGAAATGGGCAGTACCGGATTTCGCCGAGCCAAGTCCAGCGGCGCGTTTGCGGTCGGTCAGATAACGCATGTCAGGCCTCCAATCACGCGACGAGGACAAGGGTCAGAAGGGTCAAGACGACCGATCCGATAACAACAGCCCAACCCATTTTGGTCGCTGTCGGAATATCCAGACCAACTGCATTGTCCCAGATCAGATGCCGCACACCGGCCAGCGTGTGATACCAAAGCCCCCAAACGGACAGCGCCATCACAAGGTCTCCAAGCATCGAGGTTATTACCCCATTCGCTACGGCAAAGGCCTCGGGCGAGGTTGCAGCGGCCAGAAACCACCAGACGATCAACAGAGCTGCGAGCAGAAGGGCGTTACCGGTGATGCGCGTCAGGATGGACGTGATCGACGTCAGCTGCGGGCGATAAATCGACAGATGCGGCGAAAGTGGGCGATTGCCCCGATTTACATCGGCCATGGCGGCTCCTTTTCGGTTGGCTACCGAACGTTTTACTGGTTTTTGCGACACTGTCACGTGCTGCGAGTGCAAAAACCATCAAATTGCGCTCAATTATACGGATAATTCAATTATGTGATCACACAAAATAATCTCGTGATCACATATCACATTCCGCACTGTCAATGTTAGCGTTTTCAAGGCCGAAGAGATGTGATCACGAATCTCTCAAGCCGTCATTTCAGGTCTGCCGTTTGCTGCGTCACTTCGCGCAGCAGTTTTCGACGAATTCGTTCCGGGTAATCCGCGAACCCGGTGGCAGAAACGACAAAGGCACCTTCGCCTACGATGACATTCTCAAAGAAATATGCCGTCAGGTCCGGTTCGCTTTCCTCAATAGCCAGCGCGTTGACAACGATTCCCTCGGCGCGCAGGGCCGCATGTACCCGTGTAGGTTCAATCCCTTCATTGGACACACCGTCCCCTGACAGGTCAATCAGATGCCGTCGGCAGTCGGAAACCGAATCAAATGAACTCAGGGTCATTTGAAGCGCCTCGCCGATTGCCGTCGAAAAATTCCGCCAGATGCGCGGATCGGCGGCGACCCGGTCTGCAAACTGATCCAGCGTGGCAAAGCTATCGATACGGGTCCAGGGGATAGTGATCCGCTGGCGCGATGAGCCGGTCCACTGCACCAGCATCAGCCGCGCCTGCCCCCGCACCAGTGCCTCGGACACGATCGGGTCGCGCAAACCTGCGGCCAACCCATCCATCTGGATGCGATATTCGCTGCTATCGACCGAACCAGAAACGTCCACAGCCAAAGCCAAGGCCAGATCGCAGGCCTGAGCCGCAGGTGCCAGAGTGACGCTGGCCAATATCGCGCGTAGCAGGTTCATTGTGCAAACCTATCACGCCTTGCAAGCCGTGGCGTCACATATCCGTCAGATCACCTATTTGGGCATCAATGCCCAATAGTCGAGATCCAGAAGAACATCTGGCAGGTACCGCCCTTCTTCGTTCTTCAGCTTGAACGGATCACCGCCCTTGGTCGCGACCAGACGCAATCGCACAGAGCCTATGCCGGGAACCCCGGTTTCCGCTTTGTCCAAAACTTCGGACCATGCCTTGATCGTATCACCCCCAAAACAAGGGTTAGCATGGGCGCCACCATTCAAGCCGACAATCATCTGCGCATTTGCAAGGCCATTGAAGGAAAATGCCCGCGCCATCGAGATTACATGCCCACCGTAAATGAGCCGCCCTTCCGGACGGAACGTCAGGTCGTAATGCACCTTGGCGGTGTTCTGCCACAGACGTGTGGCAAGCATATGTTCGGCCTCTTCGACGGTGACACCGTCCACATGATCGATGGTTTCACCGATCTCATAATCGCCCCAGCGATGCACCTCGCCCGCAAGGCCAAAATTGTAGTTTGAAAAATCAAGCCCTTCCGGCACGATCAGGTCCTGCGGATCAAGGGCCGCCTTCAAATCAGGAACAACTGTCTCGGGCGCGGGTGCATCCATGTTTGCCTTGCGCACCATGACCCAGCGCACGTATTCAAGAACCACCTCGTTCAACTGGTTCAGCCCGCGTGTACGAACCCAGACAACACCGGTTTTTCCGTTGGAATTCTGCTTCAGGCCAATAACCTCTGATACGGATCGCAGCGTATCGCCAGTATAAACGGGCTTCAGCCAACGGCCTTCGGCATAGCCAAGATTGGCAACCGCGTTCAAGGAAATGTCAGGCACGGTTTTGCCGAACACAATGTGGAACGCGGCCAGATCATCAATCGGGCTTTCCGGCAACCCACAGTCCCGAGCAAACTCATCCGAAGAGTAAAGCGCATGACGTGCGGGATAAAGCGCGTGATACAAGCCACGCTCTCCCTCGGTCACGGTGCGAGGTACTGCATGCTGCAACACCTGCCCTACAGAATAGTCCTCGAAAAATCGGCCCGGATTTGTTTTCGCCATTACTGCTGTCCCAGTTTCATGTCGGGGGAATAGTCGGCCTCGGCCTCTTTGGTCACGGCCTGCGCACAACGCATTACGTTGCCGTTGGCATCAAAGGCGTAAGCCGGGTCGCCATACAGCTCCCATCCCTTTGACAGGGCGTCGGACACCTTGTGACAGAAGGCCGAAGTGTCTTCTTCGGTCAGCAAGCGATAAAGTTTCGACATCAAATCAAATCCTTATGATCCGAACGGAGATGGGCCAACCAGCCCGTGGATGTATCCGATAATTCCCATCAGAACGATCGAAGCCACAAAGAACATCGCATCCTTGCCGTAAGTGCCAGGCTCTGACGGGGTCCACTCGGGTTCAGACTTGTTGATTACAATGACTTCGACCACCGCCCAGGCCAGAAGGCCACCAAACAGAATGATCGAGGCCAGATCGCCGTTCACCAACAGGTGCGCAAAAGCCCACAGCTTGAACCCGCCCAGCATCGGGTGGCGCAGCTTGTTCAGCAGCCGGCCTTTTGTGCCCGCAGGGCTCATCAAATAAATCGCGATCAAAACCAATAGGTTGTTGACGTGAACCAGAAATATTGGCGGCGCCCAAACATGGATGAAGTCGGTCATGCGATACCCGAAGATCATCAGTAGGATCGACGCGACCAAAGCCAGGGCAACAGCGCCTTTACCCGCGTCACCCATTGCAGCGCGGCGTTCAGGTGCCACACGTTTGAACAGATGCGCCCCCCACCACAGCGCCACACCCAAGATCAGAAGAACAAAGCCCATGCTGGCCTACCCCGCTTGCAAAGCTAATATCGCCTCTGCTTTTGCCAGAATTTCGCGGGCAGTTACAACGTGCAGATTTTCGACAATCTTGCCATCGACAACGGCGACCCCTTGGCCAAGGGCTTCGGTCTCTTCAAAGGCCGAGATCTGGCGGCGAGCCAGGTCGATCTCGTCATCCGATGGCGCGAAGGCGGTATTTGCCACTTCGACCTGGGCCGGGTGGATCAGCGTTTTGCCATCAAAGCCCATATCACGGCCTTGCGCACATTCGAAAGCCAGACCTTCGACATCCTTGAAGGCGTTGTAAACACCGTCGATGATAATCAGCCCTTCGGCCTTGGCGGCCAGCAAGCACAGCCCTAACGAGGACATCATAGGCAGGCGATCTGGGCGGAAGCGGGTTTGCAACTCTTTCGCCAGATCATTTGTTCCCATCACGAATCCGGCCATCAGCGGATGCGCGGCGATTTCTGCCGCGTTCAGCATTCCACGCGGGGTTTCCATCATGGCCCAGATCGGCAGATCTCCGGTGATCGCAGCCAGCGCATCCACGTCAGCCGCCGAATTCACTTTAGGCAACAGGACTACGTCGGCATCCATTTCGCGCACAGCCTCGGCATCCGCACGGCCCCATTCGGTGTCCAACCCGTTGATCCGGACAATCTTGACGCGTGACCCGTACCCTCCGGCAGCCAAAGCCGCCCTAAGCGTTTCGCGCGCATTGTCCTTTTCGTCGGCCGCGACCGCATCTTCCAGATCGAAGATGATTGCATCTACCGGCAGAGTGCGGGCCTTTTCCAAAGCCCGATCCCGGGACCCAGGAATATAGAGAACCGAACGATAGGGGCGCTGACGAGGATCCATGGACCACTCCCATTGAAATAAAGTTGCGCGGAATGGGGCATTTTTTACCGGAAAGTTCAAGCCCAAAATTGCCGCACCGCAGCAAACAGGGCGCAACGTGCTTTGCCTTAACTGAATTTCGGCCCCTACGCCGCACCCTGACCAGCAGAGGGAACCGAAAGGATTCGGGATGCGAAAGACAATGTTCAAGATGACGATGCGACTTGGGATCATGGTTCTGGCGGCACAACAGGTACAGGCCCAGGGGCAAAACTGCGCACCGCGAGAGGATGTGCTGAAAAGGTTGACCGACACTTATGGCGAAACGCGCAGGGGCTTTGGTCTGGCCCAGCAAGGCGCAGTCATGGAGCTTTTTGCTTCAACTCAAAGCGGCAGTTGGACCATCACGGTGACCTTGCCCAACGGGGTCACCTGCCTTGTCGCTTCGGGGCAAGCTTTTGAGGCTGTAGCCGAAGCGCTGCCCCCGAACGCCTGATCAAGTAAGTGCGTCCCAGATCAGTTTACTGCCTGTGAGGGTCAGCAGCACATAGGCAATTCCAAAGAACAGGCGTTCGGACAACATGAAATGTGCGCGGACGCCCAGCCACGCACCGAGAACAGCAAACGGTGTTAACAGCATATCGGCCCATGCCGTCTGCCACGTGAACATGCCCAGATAAGCGTAGGGTACAAACTTCGCGATATTAATCACCCAGAAAACCAATACCGTACTGGCTTGAAACTCGGTCTTTGTCAGCCGTTGGGACAACAGGTAAACGGCAGCTGGAGGGCCTCCGGCATGGCTGACGAAGCTGGTGAAGCCCGCGACCAGCCCTGCAAACAGGCCAGCGGAGGGTGGCAACCGTCTGGCAAACCCGCGCACCCAGCCTTTTGACTGTGCGATGTGCCAGATCACGAACCCGACCGAGATGCCGCCGATCAGCAGGCGCAGCAGGTCATCATCCGTTGAGCGGTAAAGCCATGCCCCCATTGCCACACCGGGTACAGCACCCAGGATCAGCAGGCGCGCATCCCTCCAGCTCCACCGCTTCCAATAAGGGCCCAAAGTGGCCACATCGATCACCATCAGAATCGGCAGCATCAGGGCCAGGGCCTGCCCGGGTGTTAGGATCAAGGCCAGAATCGATGATGACGCAAAAGCCACGCCCGAGCCGAAACCGCCCTTTGAGATACCCGCAAATATCACCGCCGGGATCGCCACTGCAAAAAACATCAGGTTCAATTCAAACATGCACCGGTCCCGGTTTTGGCTTGTCTCAAAGGCCCTTTAGCGCAACCACATAGGGTCTCGCAAACGGTATGCGGTTGTATGCCACGTCGCAGAACTCTTGCCTAATGCCGTTTTAGCGACTAGCACAGCCGCGATTTCAAAACCGACCGGAGATATTCCAAATGGCCAGACCCAAGATTGCGCTAATCGGCGCGGGGAACATCGGCGGCACGCTTGCGCATCTTGCAGCTGTCAAAGAACTGGGTGACGTTGTCCTGTTTGACATCGCTGACGGGTTGCCACAGGGCAAGGCGCTCGACATCGCCGAATCCGGCCCGTCCGAAGGCTTTGACGCCTCGATGAAAGGCACTAGCGATTATGCCGATATCGCCGGCGCGGATGTCTGCATCGTGACCGCAGGCGTAGCCCGCAAACCGGGCATGAGCCGCGATGACCTGCTGGGCATCAACCTGAAAGTCATGAAGTCGGTCGGCGAAGGTATCGCAGCACATGCGCCCGATGCGTTCGTGATCTGCATCACCAACCCGCTGGACGCCATGGTCTGGGCGCTGCGCGAATTTTCGGGCCTGCCGCATAACAAAGTCTGCGGCATGGCTGGCGTGCTGGATTCGGCACGTTTCGCGCATTTCCTGTCGGAAGAGTTCAACGTCTCGATGCGCGATGTCACCGCGTTCGTATTGGGCGGCCATGGCGACACCATGGTGCCGTCGGTTCGTTATTCGACCGTTGCCGGTATCCCGCTGCCTGATCTGGTTGAAATGGGCTGGACCTCGCAAGAAAAGCTGGACGCCATCGTACAGCGCACCCGTGATGGTGGCGCCGAAATCGTAGGCCTGCTGAAAACCGGATCGGCTTATTACGCGCCCGCCACCTCGGCGATCGAAATGGCCGAAGCCTATCTGAAAGACCAAAAGCGTGTTCTGCCTTGTGCGGCGTACTGCAGCGGTGAGTTGGGCGTTAACGGCCTTTATGTCGGGGTGCCGACAGTCATTGGCGCAGGCGGCGTCGAACGCATCGTAAACATCAAGCTGAACGAAGACGAGCAAGCCGGCTTCGACAACTCGGTCAACGCCGTGAAGGGCCTGATCGAGGCGTGCAAGGGTATCGACAGTTCACTGGCATAAAACTGCCAGACAATCCGAATTTGAGGCCGGCCCAATTCTGGGCCGGTTTTCATTTGCCACCGCGGAACCCGGCCGCATATGTTGGCGCAAACGTCCCAAATCCCTTTTTTCGAATGTGATTTCAAAAAACTGTGCAGAAATATCGAATCAATCGATGACGCTTGAATTTTTGTGATCACACCCTAAAAACCTGTGATCACAAATGTTGAAAATCTTCGACAATTTCCCGTCGCAGGTCAAAAAACCCTTTAAATTTGCCCGCTAGACACGCCTATAACGGTTAAACGCAGTCAGACGGGACAATTTCGATGAACATTCACGAATATCAGGCCAAGGCTCTTCTTCGCAGCTACGGCGCTCCGGTCTCCGATGGTCGCGCCGTATTGCGCGCCGAGGAAGCCAAAACCGCAGCCGGTGAACTGGATGGGCCGCTTTGGGTCGTCAAGGCGCAGATTCACGCGGGTGGCCGCGGTAAAGGCTCGTTCAAAGAAGCCGATGCTGGTGAAAAAGGCGGTGTCCGGCTGACGAAATCGGTCGAGGAAGCGGCCGAAGAAGCCAAGAAGATGCTGGGGCGCACTCTGGTCACCCATCAGACGGGTCCGGCAGGCAAGCAGGTCAACCGCATCTATATCGAAGCCGGTTCCGGCATCGAGCGTGAACTGTACCTGGCTCTGCTGGTGGATCGTCAGACCAGCCGTATCTCGTTTGTCTGCTCGACAGAAGGCGGCATGGACATCGAAGAGGTTGCTGCCGCGACGCCCGAGAAAATCCTGTCCTTCTCGGTTGACCCGGCCACCGGCTACCAACCCTACCACGGTCGCCGCATCGCATTTTCGCTGGGGCTTGAGGGCGCGCAGGTCAAGCAGTGTGTCAAGCTCATGGGCATCCTCTACAAAGCCTTCGTCGAGAAGGATATGGAGATGCTGGAGATCAACCCGCTGATCGTATCCGACAGCGGCGACCTGAAAGTGCTGGATGCCAAGGTTGGCTTTGACGGCAACGCAGTCTACCGCCACCCGGATATCGCCGAACTGCGCGACACGACCGAGGAAGACCCCAAGGAACTGGAAGCCAGCAAATACGACCTGAACTATATCGCTCTTGATGGTGAGATTGGCTGCATGGTGAACGGTGCCGGTCTGGCGATGGCTACGATGGACATCATCAAACTGTATGGTGCCGAACCTGCCAACTTCCTCGACGTGGGTGGCGGTGCAACCAAAGAGAAGGTGACCGAAGCGTTCAAGATCATCACCTCGGACCCGCAGGTCAAAGGCATTCTGGTCAATATCTTCGGCGGCATCATGCGCTGTGACGTCATCGCCGAGGGCGTGGTTGCTGCGGTGAAAGAGGTCGGTCTGCAGGTTCCGCTTGTCGTGCGACTGGAAGGCACCAATGTCGAGAAAGGCAAAGAAATCATCAACAACTCGGGTCTGGACGTGATCGCGGCGGACAACCTGAAAGACGGTGCCGAGAAGATCGTCAAGGCGGTTAAGGGGTAAGCAAGTTGCTGTGGAGTGGGCTACAGGCCGACCCCACGGCAACTACAATCCAACTTTATCCATTTCACGCGGGAAATCGAAAGAAACAATCGATCTGATGTCCATCCCCATCTTCCTCATAGGCCTAGAACGCGCCACCGGGCGGGCGCGTTTGATGGCGCAGGTGCTGCAAAAGGCAGGCCTGTCGGCAACGCGCATCAACGCTGTTGATTGCGACGCCGCCACCCGTGAGGAATTCCTGCGTGAATGCCGGTCTGAGGGACCTTGGGGTTATTTCCATACCAAGGACATGGCCTGCACCCTCAGTCACGCCAAAGCGTGGGAGGCCGTTGTCGCCTCCGGCGCGGAGCAGGCTTTGATACTTGAGGATGATGTTTTCCTGTCGCCAGAACTGGCGGATTGGTTGAACGATGCGTCCTGGTGGCCAGAGGATGCCGATATCGTGCGGTTCGAACGCTGGCGCAGCACAAAGCTTTTCCTCGCACTTGAGCGCAAAAGCTCATCCCATCTGGGTCGGGAACTGCGCCTGATGCACTCACGCCACCCCGGCGGTGCCGCATATGCGTTGACCCGGCAAGCGGCAGAACACTTTCTGGCGCAAAAGCCCTATGACATCACGCTGGATGGCCTGTTGTTCAACCCGTCAGCCTCGGCTGCGGCGTGTCGGGTCAATGTCTATCAGGTGGTTCCTGCGATGGTCGAGCAAGGCAACGAAGCGCCGGGCGAAATCCAGATGGGTTTCCCCCGCGCACGCCCTACGGGCTGGCCGCTGGTCCGACAAAAAATCAGGCGCGGTATCGCCGAAATCAGCAGCGGCCTGCGCACGATGGCCAACCTGGTCCTTGGTCGCGCCACGCTTCAGAAAATTACCTATGCGCCGCAGGTTCTTCCAGCGGCAGAACCCCATCAATCCAACACCGCCTAGAGAAAGGGACAAAATGGCAGTCCTCATCGACGAAAACACTAAAGTGATCTGTCAGGGCTTTACCGGCTCGCAAGGTACATTCCACAGCGAACAGGCCATTGCCTATGGCACCAAGATGGTTGGCGGCGTAACCCCCGGCAAAGGCGGGATGGAGCATTTGGGCCTGCCCGTGTTCAACTCGGTCCACGAGGCCAAGCACGTGACCGAAGCCAACGCATCGGTGATCTACGTACCGCCCCCATTCGCGGCAGACTCGATCCTCGAAGCGATTGATGCCGAGATGGAAGTGATTGTCTGCATCACCGAAGGTATCCCGGTTCTGGACATGATGAAGGTGAAACGCGCGCTGGAAGGCAGCAAGTCGCGCCTGATTGGCCCGAACTGCCCCGGTGTCATCACGCCTGACGCCTGCAAGATCGGCATCATGCCCGGCCATATTCACAAACGCGGCAGCGTGGGTGTCGTTTCCCGCTCGGGTACGCTTACTTATGAAGCCGTGAAACAGACAACGGACGTAGGACTGGGCCAGTCCACCTGTGTGGGCATTGGCGGCGACCCGATCAAAGGGACTGAGCATATCGACGTGCTGGAATGGTTCCTGGCAGATGACGAGACCACGTCGATCATCATGATTGGCGAGATCGGCGGCTCGGCCGAGGAAGAGGCCGCACAATTCCTGGCCGATGAGGCCAAGAAAGGCCGCAAAAAGCCGGTTGCAGGCTTCATCGCAGGCCGCACGGCCCCTCCGGGCCGCCGCATGGGCCACGCGGGCGCGATCGTCGCCGGCGGCAAGGGCGGTGCCGAGGATAAGATCGAAGCCATGCGCTCGGCCGGTATCGTCGTGGCTGAAAGCCCGGCGCAGCTGGGTGAAGCTGTGCTGGAAGCGATTGGGTAATGGTCAGCGACCGAGTGTTTGTTCTTCGGGCAGTGCTCGGTTTGAAGGCGGGCGATTATCGCCTGCCTTTTGATGCGGCTTGGAGGCAGTTGAAGTTGGTGCGTCGAGTTAGTGCAGTGATCATTGCTTTGCTTGCGATCATCGCTCAAACAAAAGCTCAAGCAGCTATGGAAGACGCGCTTGGCGTCCAGATTGCCAAACTCTGCCGGGAACTTGTTCAAGCGTCCGAACCAATCGCCGAAGGTCTGGCGGACAATGGATTTGTTCTCGCTGAAGGCGACGCATTAGACGCCATCGCCCGCCACATGAGCTATAGAAGAAGGCTGGAACGTGCTGCTGGCTCCACCTATGTCCCCGATCCTGAGAGTTTCCCGGCGGAGTTGGAAAAAGCAAGGGCAACGCTGGATAACTTAAACAAGATTTCATTTATCAGCGTTCTCATTCACCCTGACCATCCAAATTACTTCCTAAACGCTCAAGAAAAAGGAACACGGTCCTGTGGTTTCACCTATGTAGGTGACTTTACGGGCTGGCCGGAGCGACTTGGGTTCACAAGCGATAACTCTATATCGTTTGAAGAACGGTTCGCTTCGGGTCAGGACTTATCAGTCAAAATCTTGCACGGCCCAAAAGACAAAGCGTCAGATTTAGGAACTTTAGTTGTGCTTGGTCCGAGCCTTTGCGCAGGCTCAAATTTTGGCGGTTCGGATTTTGCGATCCGTTGGTCGGTGAGCCCATGACCTTCTCTGACGCCATACGCACCTGCTTCTCCAAGTTCTTCACTTTCTCGGGCCGTGCTTCGCGGCCCGAATACTGGTTCTTTTTCCTGTTCATCGTGATCTGGAACATCATTGCCGGGATCATCGACTGGCAGTTCTTCACGCAGGTCGCGGTGACGGAAACCGAAACCTCGAAATCCGTGTCGGCCACGTCCTCGCAACCGGTGCAGGGCATCGTCAGCCTGATCGTCTTCTTTCCCCATCTGGCAGTTGCTTTCCGGCGGATGCACGATACCGGGCGCAGCGGGCTGTATGCTCTGCTGCCGATCCTGTCGATCCTTGGCGCCGGAGCTGTGCTCGTTTTTGGTATCGGCTTGGCCTCTCATTTCCAGCATGGTGGCAGGCTGGATATTCTGTTCACCCGCGCCACGTTGCTCATCGTTCTTCCGACACTACTGGTACTGGTCGTGTCGCCCCTCCTGGTTCTATGGTGGCTGACACGCCCCAGCCAGCCAGGCACCAATCAATACGGTCCCAACCCAACAGAGGTAGCCCTATGACCGAACATTCGCCCAATTCCGCCTTTCATGCCTCAAGCTTCATGCAGGGGCATAATGCCGAATATCTGGAGCAGCTTTATGCGCAATACACAAAGAACCCCGGTGCGGTGGATGCCGCATGGGGCGCGTTCTTTGATGCCATGGGTGATGATGCCCCCGATGTTCAACGCGAAGCCGAAGGCCCGTCCTGGGCGCGCACCGACTGGCCGCCGATGCCAGCAGACGACCTGACTGGTGCGCTGACTGGTGAATGGGCCGAGATTGACGCTAAAGCGGCGGGCAAGAAGATCAAGGACAAGGCGGCTGAAAAAGGGGCTGAGGTCAGCGACGACCAGATCAAACGCGCCGTGCTGGACAGTTTGCGAGCACTGATGCTGATCCGGGCCTATCGCATCCGGGGCCATCTGGCCGCGGATCTGGACCCGCTGGGCATGCGCGCTGCCAGCACCCATCCTGAGCTGGACCCGAAGACTTACGGTTTCACCGATGCCGACATGGATCGCCCGATCTTTATCGACAACGTGCTGGGATTGCAGGTCGCTTCGATGCGGCAGATCGTTGAGATCGTGAAACGCACATATTGCGGCACCTTTGCGCTGCAATACATGCATATCTCGAACCCGGAAGAGGCCGCGTGGCTGAAGGAGCGGATCGAGGGCTATGGCAAGGAAATCGCGTTCACCAAGGAAGGCCGCAAGGCGATCCTGAACAAGATGGTCGAGGCCGAGGGCTTTGAGAAGTTCCTGCACGTCAAGTACATGGGCACCAAGCGGTTCGGTCTGGACGGTGGCGAGGCGCTAATCCCGGCGATGGAACAGATCATCAAGCGCGGTGGCGCGCTTGGCCTCAGTGACATCGTCATCGGGATGCCGCACCGGGGTCGCCTGAACATTCTGGCCAACGTGATGGGCAAGCCTTATCGCGCGATTTTCAACGAATTCCAGGGCGGTAGCTTCAAGCCAGAGGACGTGGACGGCTCTGGCGATGTGAAATATCACCTCGGCGCCTCCAGCGATCGCGAATTCGATGGCAACAGTGTGCATCTGTCATTGACCGCCAACCCCTCTCACCTTGAGGCGGTAAACCCGGTAGTTCTGGGTAAGGTTCGCGCCAAGCAAGACCAACTGGGCGACACGGACCGTACCAGGGTCATGGCGATATTGCTGCACGGTGACGCGGCCTTTGCCGGTCAGGGTGTTGTGGCCGAGGGCTTTGGCCTGTCCGGCCTGAAAGGGCACAGAACCGGCGGCACCATGCACATCGTGGTCAACAACCAGATCGGGTTCACTACCGCGCCGCATTTCAGCCGCTCGAGCCCCTATCCCACCGATATCGCGCTGATGGTCGAGGCCCCGATCTTCCATGTGAACGGCGACGACCCCGAGGCGGTAGTTCACGCCGCGAAGGTGGCGACCGAGTTCCGCCAGAAGTTCCATAAAGACGTGGTTCTGGACATCTTCTGCTATCGCCGGTTTGGCCATAACGAGGGCGATGAGCCCATGTTCACCAACCCGATCATGTACAAGAAGATCAAAACCCATAAGACAACGCTTTCCTTGTATACCGAGCGGCTGGTCAAGGACGGGCTGATCCCCGAGGGTGAGATCGAAGATATGAAGGCCGCCTTTCAGGCCCATCTGAACGACGAATTCGAGGCCGGGAAAGACTATAAACCCAACAAGGCCGACTGGCTGGATGGGCGCTGGTCGCATCTGGACAGGAACAAGGATGATTATGTCCGGGGTGAAACAGCGATCTCGGCAGAGACACTGGCGGAAATCGGAGCCGCGCTGACCAAGGCTCCTGACGATTTCGCAATGCACAAAACCGTTGAGCGGTTGCTGGAACATAAGAAACAAATGTTCGAGACCGGTGCAGGCTTCGACTGGGCCACGGGCGAGGCACTGGCGTTTGGCTCGTTGCTGACCGAGGGATACCCCGTGCGTCTGGCCGGACAGGATGCAACACGGGGCACGTTCAGCCAGCGTCACTCTGGGTTTGTTCATCAGGAAACCGAAGAACGGTATTACCCGCTTAACAACATCCGTGCCGGGCAATCCCAATACGATGTCATTGATTCGATGCTGTCCGAATACGCGGTGCTGGGTTTCGAATACGGCTATTCGCTTGCAGAACCGAACGCTCTGGTTCTGTGGGAGGCGCAGTTCGGCGACTTTGCCAACGGTGCGCAGATCATGTTCGATCAGTTCATCAGCTCGGGTGAAAGCAAGTGGCTGCGGATGTCCGGTCTGGTCACACTGCTGCCGCATGGCTTTGAAGGGCAAGGCCCAGAACACTCGTCAGCGCGTTTGGAACGGTTCCTGCAAATGTGCGGTCAGGACAACTGGATCGTGGCGAATTGTACGACACCCGCGAACTATTTCCACATCCTGCGCCGTCAGTTGCACCGGACCTTCCGGAAACCACTGATCCTAGTGACGCCGAAGTCGCTGTTGCGTCACAAGCTGGCCGTCAGCACGGCGGATGACTTCACCACAGGCTCCAGCTTCCACCGGGTGCTGTGGGATGACGCGCAAAAAGGCAACTCTGACACCAAGCTGGTGGCCGATGACAAGATCAAGCGCGTCGTCATGTGTTCCGGCAAGGTCTATTTCGACCTGTTGGAGGAACGCGATGCGCGTGGCATCGACGACATCTACCTGATGCGGATCGAACAATTCTATCCGTTCCCGGCACATTCACTGATCAACGAACTCGAACGGTTCAAGAATGCCGAGATGGTCTGGTGTCAGGAAGAGCCCAAGAACCAAGGTGCGTGGACCTTTATTGAACCCAACATTGAATGGGTCCTGTCCCGTATCGATGCAAAACACACGCGCCCGACCTATGCCGGTCGCGCCACATCGGCCTCGCCCGCAACGGGGCTGGCCAGCCAACACAAAGCCCAACAAGAAGCGCTGGTAAACGAAGCGCTGAGCATTGAAGGAAAGTAAGCGATGACGATTGAAGTTCGTGTTCCCACGCTTGGCGAATCGGTCACCGAAGCCACAGTTGCAACCTGGTTCAAAAAGCCCGGTGATGCGGTCGCCATGGATGAGATGCTGTGTGAGCTGGAGACAGACAAGGTCACCGTCGAGGTTCCTTCACCCGCAGCGGGTGTAATGGGTGAAATCGTGGCAGCCGAAGGCGAAACCGTCGGTGTTGATGCCTTGCTGGCAACGATTGCGGCTGGAGAAGGCGCAGCGCCAGCTGCAGCTCCGGCAGCGGCACCTGCCGCATCGGCCGGGTCGGTTGAAGTGATGGTGCCGACACTTGGTGAATCTGTGACAGAAGCAACCGTTTCGACCTGGTTCAAAAAGGTTGGCGACAACGTCGCGCAGGACGAGATGCTGTGCGAATTGGAAACCGATAAAGTCTCGGTTGAAGTTCCCGCACCGACTTCGGGTGTTCTTGCAGAAATCGTTGCTCCAGAAGGTTCGACCGTGGATGCGGCTGCCAAGCTGGCTGTCATCTCCGGAGCAGCCGCTGGTGCAACAGCCGCGCCGGCCCAGGCAGCGGCGGCTGCGCCCGCAGCAACCAGCACAGGAAGAGACATCGCAAACGCGCCGTCAGCCCAGAAGGCAATGGCCGAAGCCGGACTGTCAGCTGATCAGGTCACCGGAACAGGCCGCGACGGTCGCATCATGAAGGAGGACGTGGCCAAAGCCGTTGCAGCAGTTTCGGCCCCGGCACCTGTGGCGGCTGCCCCCACCCCTGTGGCCCAAGCCCCGCGCGCCCCTGTGGCTGCCGAGGACGAGGCACGCGAAGAACGCGTGCGGATGACCCGCCTGCGTCAGACAATCGCCAAGCGTCTGAAAGATGCACAGAACACAGCCGCGATCCTGACCACCTACAACGAGGTGGACATGACCGAGGTCATGGCCCTGCGCAATCAGTACAAGGACCAGTTCGAGAAGAAGCACGGCGTAAGGCTGGGCTTTATGTCCTTCTTCACCAAGGCCTGCTGCCATGCCCTGAAAGAAGTGCCCGAGGTCAATGCCGAGATTGATGGGACCGACATCGTCTACAAGAACTTCGTGCATATGGGCGTCGCCGCCGGTACGCCGCAGGGTCTGGTCGTGCCTGTCATCCGCGATGCGGACAGCATGTCCTTTGCCGCGATCGAAAAAGCCATCGCCGAAAAGGGCAAGCGCGCCCGTGACGGCAAGCTGAGCATGGCTGAGATGCAGGGTGGCACCTTCACCATCTCGAATGGTGGTGTCTATGGCTCGCTGATGTCCTCGCCGATCCTGAACCCCCCGCAGTCGGGTATTCTGGGCATGCACAAGATCCAGGACCGTCCGATGGTCATCAATGGTGAGATCAAGATCCGCCCGATGATGTATCTGGCCCTGTCCTATGACCACCGGATCGTCGATGGCAAAGGTGCCGTGACCTTCCTCGTCCGTGTGAAAGAGGCGCTGGAAGACCCGCGCCGCCTGCTGATGGACCTGTAAGCATGGCAACGCATGTCCTCTGGCAGGCCGATGTGGCCGATTTCAATGCTTGGCTGAAAGTGTTCCGCGAGGACAAACCGATGCGCAAGGCCGCGGGTATCCGCGACCTTCATGTCTGGCGCGACCCCGACCAAAAGGACCACGCCATCGCGATGTTCGAGGTTACAAACCTGGACAAGGCCAAAGCCTTCTTTGGTTCCGAAGAATTGGCGATGCATCACGAGCGGGGCGGAATTGCCCATATCTCGATCAAGCTGCTGGAACCTGTTTGACAAAGACTATTTCCGACCCGCCAAATCGGGTCGGGGAAGCGCCGGATCGTCCGGTCGATTTAGGAGAATGTAATGGCAAATTATGACGTCATCGTAATCGGCGCCGGACCCGGCGGCTATGTCTGCGCGATCCGCTGCGCTCAACTGGGTTTGAAAACCGCCGTGGTCGAAGGGCGCGAAACACTGGGTGGCACTTGCCTGAACGTGGGCTGCATTCCCTCTAAGGCGCTGCTACATGCCAGCCATCAGCTGCACGAGGCCGAGCATAACTTTGCCAAGATGGGCCTGAAGGGCAAAGCGCCTTCGGTCGATTGGAAGCAGATGCAGGCCTACAAGGACGAAGTCATCGACGGCAACACCAAGGGCATCGAATTCCTGTTCAAAAAGAACAAGATCGACTGGCTGAAAGGTTGGGGATCAATCCCTGCCGCAGGTCAGGTCAAAGTGGGTGATGAAGTCCACGTGACCAAGAACATTATCATCGCATCCGGGTCGGAACCATCTTCCCTGCCCGGTGTTGAAGTTGATGAGAAAGTTGTCGTGACCTCGACCGGTGCTTTGTCACTGAACAAGATCCCGAAGAAAATGGTTGTGATCGGCGCGGGTGTGATCGGTCTGGAGCTGGGATCGGTTTACAGCCGCCTGGGCGCTGAAGTTACCGTGATCGAGTTCCTCAAGGAGATCACGCCGGGCATGGACCCAGAGGTGCAAAAAACCTTCCAGCGCATTCTCAAGAAACAGGGCCTGACATTTGTCATGGGCGCGGCGGTGCAGAAAACCGAAGCGACCAAGACCAAGGCCAAAGTTACTTACAAGCTGCTCAAAGACGACAGTGAACATGTGATCGACGCCGACACTGTGCTGGTTGCCACAGGCCGCAAACCCTATTCGGATGGTCTGGGACTGGACGCTCTGGGCATCGAGATGACACCGCGTGGTCAGATCAAGGTTGGTGCCGACTGGCAGACCAACGTGCCGGGCATCTATGCAATTGGCGACGTGACCGAAGGACCGATGCTGGCGCACAAGGCCGAAGACGAAGGCATGGCCGCAGCCGAGCAGGTTGCAGGCAAGCACGGTCATGTGAACTATGGCGTGATTCCGGGCGTGATTTACACCTGGCCCGAAGTCGCCAATGTCGGTGAAACCGAAGCGACGCTCAAAGAACAGGGTCGTGCCTATAAGGTCGGCAAGTTCATGTTTATGGGCAATGGGCGTGCCAAGGCGAATTTTGCGGCAGACGGGTTCGTCAAGATTCTGGCCGACAAGGAAACCGATCGCATCCTGGGTGCCCATATCATCGGCCCCGGCGCGGGCGATCTGATCCACGAAGTTTGTGTGGCAATGGAATTCGGTGCTTCTGCCGAGGATCTGGCCCTCACCTGCCACGCGCATCCGACGTATTCCGAAGCGGTGCGCGAGGCTGCCCTGGCCTGCGGAGACGGCCCGATCCACAGCTAACACCTCTGACCCCGGTGGCGATCAGCCTGCCGGGGTCAGCCATGCATCCAAGTATGTTTCCAGCCTGTCTGTGAACGTTGTCGCTGAGTGCAGCGCGCAATATTGTAAGGACATGGCCTGAATGGCAAAGGCCTGCACGCCTTCTGCCAACAGCTCGGATGGTACATCCTTGCGCACCTCTGCGGTTTCAAGCCACATCATCACGACCCGAAAATATCGTTCAAAACAATAGGCAATCGGCCCAATATCTGCGATAGCCGTTGCCCCCGAGTATCTGATCAACAGATCGAACACGTACCGTTCGGACGTCATGAATTCGTGGACCGGTTCCAGCGAAGCGATGATCTCTGGTACCGTTTTGGGTGGAGTTCCGGATTGGGCCAGATCCAGACACGCATTCAGCTTGTCCGCTATCAAGATTTCCATCAGCGCGTCCTTGTCGCGGAAATGCGCAAAGAAGGTCCCCTTGGCAACACCCGCGGCCTTTACAACGTCTTCCACCCGCAAAGCTTCATATCCGCCGTGTCGGATAACCTCTTCCGCAGCTGAGAGAAGCTTGGCGCGGGTCTTGATGGTACGTTTCTGGATCGTTTTTTGCATAACGCCCAATCGCACATTTTTTGACCGTGGTCAAATTTAATATTGACCGTGGTCATTTTTTGATTCTATAAACTGACCGTGGTCATTTTTAGGAGAACCCCGATGCACCCCAAGAAAATCCTCATCCTCGATGGACACCCGGCAGAAAGCAGCTTGTCACGCACATTCGCAGAAACCTATGGCGAGGCAGCCCGCAAAAACGGACATGATGTCCGAATGGTCCATCTGAGCGACCTGCAGTTCGATTTTGACTTCGGTCAGGGCAACTATCACGACTTCAAGCCGCTTGAACCGGTTCTGGAACACGTGTTGCAGGACTTCGAATGGAGCGACCATCTGGTCCTGACCACACCTATGTGGTGGGGCGGGCTGCCTGCAAAACTCAAAGGATTGATTGATCGGATGTTCATACCTGGACGGACATTCGACACCCGCAACACGACGATGGCCGGCCTGCCAGCCCCGATGCTGACCGGACGCACCGCGCGCGTTATCCTGACCTCAGATACGCCCGGCTGGTTCATGCGTCTGATGTACAGGCAAGCGCTTATTCGGCAGGTTCGCGGCCAGATCCTCGGGTTTGTTGGCTTCAAACCAACGCGGTTTACGTACTTTTCAGGCGCAAGCTATCCCAAACCGGGCAGCGTTGATCGCTGGATCAAAAAGGTGTCCAGAATCGGAGCCGCCGCAGCTTGACTGAACAGCCGTCCGTTACCTACCACATTGTTTTGGCGGCGCGTGCAGCCCAGTCTTTGTCATATTGCGCGCCGCCCTCTTCACCTTCTGACGCCTCGGACAGAAGCTGCCCAATCGTCGGAAGGTCCTTGCTTTCGTCGCCACAAGTCCAAGTTCGGGCGCGTATCAGTGCACGCGCGCACTGGCTGTAAATTTCATCAATCTGAACAACGATAACCGTCGCCGGAACCTTGCCAGCCTTTTCGAACTGGTTGCGCAATGCCGCGTGTGCGGTCAATCGGGCCGTTCCGTTCACCCGAACGACATTGTCAGAGCCCGGCACAAAGAACATCAGCGAAACGCGCGGGTCCCGAACGATGTTACGCAAGCTGTCCAGGCGGTTGTTTCCCCGCCAGTCGGGCAGCACCAGTGTTTTTGGGTTCAATTCGCGCACAACAGCTCCGTCGTCCCCACGAGGGCTTCCGTCCACACCCTCGGGACCAACTGTACTGAGAATGCAAAGACGCGAGGCTTCAATCCACTTGCGATAGAGCGGAGTTAAGTGTCGAACGACCTTTCGCAACGAAGCAGCACCCGGCGTTCCGTACAACGCCTCGAGATCTTCTACTTTTTCAATGAATTCCATCAGGATCAAACCCCACTTCGCGCATCAATTCGTTCGAGCGTGTTTCTATGACTTCCTCCAACCGAGCGAGGAACTCATCGCGGGCAACACCTGGTTTGATCGGCTCCAGAAAATCTACAATGGCAAGGCCGGGTTTACGCAAAACGCCTGTGCGGGGCCAGAACACGCCAGCATTCGTCGCAACCGGAACGCACGGAAAACCAAGGCCTTCATACAGAATCGCCGTACCAACCTTGTAGGGTTTCTTTGCGCCCGGCGCCACACGCGTGCCCTGCGGATAGATTACCAGCTGTCCAGGTTCAGAAAACTCTTTTGAGACGTCCTTGACCATTTTTGCCACAGCCGCACCGCGCTTGCCTCGATTGACCGGGATACAGCCAAGGCGTCGCGCATACATGCCAATAACGGGTGTGAACAACAGCTCGCGCTTCATGATAAACTTGCCGTGCGGAATGGCGTCGAAAATCATGATGATATCAAGGAACGACTGATGTTTGGCCCCGATGACCACTTCATTCGTCGGGGCATTGCCCCGCACCTCGCAGTGAATACCAACCATCCACCGGGCCAGCCACATGGTGCTTTTGGCGTAGGTTTTACACGCTTTCAGCGCACCGTTTCTGGAAAACAGCGCATAAGGCAGAAACGCGATGCCAAGGATCAGCATCCAGGCATAGATCACAATCATGAAGATGAGGGAACGAACCCACTGAATTGCCATCAACATCAGGAAAGCTCCTTCAACTTGCGTCGGGCTGCGGCCCATGTGGCAACAAAGGCAACGGCTGCCCCAAGGACGGGGATAAGAACCGGCAACACCCAGTCTTTACCCTGAAATCCAACTCCGGTCAGAAATCCACCCGCATCCGAAGCCTCGGGCAAAAGCAAGACACCTGTCATTCCCAGCAGGGTCCCAACCGAGGCGCCGAAAAACGCGCGATAGGTAAACCGCCGTACAAAAGCACCTGCGATGAAACCATCCTGCGCGCCAACCAATCGCAGAACTTCGATAATCTGCGCATTGGCCGCAAGTGAGGCGTTGGCTGCAAGGGTAATCATCGCAGCGGTCGCACCGCCAATCAGCAGGATTGATATCCACCCCAGACGACGCAGGGACATCGCAGCATCGACCAGCGGTTCGCGCCATCGCGTATGATCATCCAGAACCGCGCCGGGTACCTCGGCCCCCAATCGCAATCGCAGCCCGAGCGCATCCAGACCGGGTTCGCCCTCGATGATCTCGATCAGCTGTGGGATTGGCAAAGTATCCAACGGCAGGTCCGGCCCGAACCAAGGTGACAGCAACGCGGCTTGTTCATCTGCGCTAAGCGCACGGGCAGACGCGACACCGGGTGTCTGGCTGAGGACGGTCAATGCCGCTTCTGTTTGGGCAGCAAGCTGCTCGGCCGGTGCATTGATGCGTAAGGTTGCGGCGCCTGCCAGTTCCGAAGCCCACCGATCCGCGATGCGGCCAGAGGCGAGGGACAAAGCCAAAGCGAAAACAGCAAGAAATGCCATGGCACCAGCGACAAACAGGGTCAGGTGGGCAGTGTAGCCGGTTGGCGGAACAACGCGGTCAGCACGGGTATCGCCGCGCAGCAGGTTTCGGATATCAGCCCCAGTCACAGGTCTGCCCCCGCCAGATGCAGCTTTCGCTGCGAAATCCGCAAAACACGCGCCTGAACATGGCTTTTTGCAGCTCGGATCAGGCTCAGGTCATGGGTGGCAATCAGAACGGTCTTTCCCATGCGGTTCAGTTCAACCAGAAGGTGCAACAAACGTTGCGACATCTCCCAATCGATATTGCCCGTGGGTTCATCCGCCAATATGACATCGGGCGACAGGATGACGGCACGCGCCAGAGCTGCTCGTTGACGTTCACCGCCGGATAATTCCGGTGGCCGTGCTTCGAGACGTGCACCAAGCCCCACCCAGCTAAGCAGTTCGGTCAGATTGTCTTGCCCGGACGATTCCCCGCGCCCGGACACCATCAGTGGCAAGGCGACATTTTCAGCAAGCGTCATATGGTCAAGAAACTGGCAATCCTGATGCACAACGCCGACACGGCGGCGCAGCACGGCCAGCTGATCCCGATCAAGGGTCGAGACGTCCTGATCAAACACGCTAAGACGCCCTGAGGTCGGCAACAGCGCCCCGTAACACAACTTGAGCAATGTCGTCTTGCCCGCCCCCGACGGCCCGGTCAGAAAATGGAACGACCCTGGCTGTAATTGAACCGAGACATCGCTCAGCAACTCGCCGCCACCGTAGGTATAGCTGACATTTTCCAGCTCGATCACACGTGCCCCCAATATTTTGCCGCTCTTCTTGCCCGAGCAGGGCGACGGTTTCAATGGCTCTACCGAGTCCAATTGGTGACACTTGACCTATGAAACCGAAAACGCCCTTTGCTGTTGGGTCTTAACGGAATATCATCCCTGAAAAAACTATTATCGGCCCTTCACCCGGTCGAGGAGGCAGTATGCGTCTTACATGTCCGAATTGCACTGCGCAGTACGAAGTTCCTGACGAGGTCATCCCCGAGGAAGGCCGCGACGTGCAGTGTTCGAACTGCGATCAAACCTGGTTTCAGGCCAAGCATCCATCCGAGCCGACGGTTGAACCGAACGCGCCCGAGGACAAGCCTGTTGTGGCAGATACACCTGACACCGAGGTCGAGGCCCAGAAGGACGCCGAGCCCGCAGAAAAAACAGCGCCAGAGGTTGAAAAACCTGCTGCATCCACAGGAAATGTTGCCCCATCAGTCGCCAGTATCCTGAAAGAAGAAGCCGCACGAGAAGCAGAGTTGCGCGCGCAGGAAGGCGGCGGCCTGGAAAGCCAGCCCGATCTGGGCCTAGAAGCCCCACCAGAGCCAAAGGTCAGGCCCAAACGCCCTGCAACTTCGGAAACCGCCGTTGATGCCGGGCAAAAGGATGCACTGCCGGATGTCGATGCCATCAACTCGAGCATGCGGTCCGACCCCGCAGAAGATGTGGCGCAGGCGCCCCGCAAGTCCGGTGGGTTCTTGCGCGGTTTTGCGCTGATGCTGATCATCGGCGTGGTTCTGTACCTGATCTACGGGAATGCCCGCCAAATCAGCGAGGCTGTACCGCAGGCCGATCCGCTGCTCAGCTCATATGTGTCGCTGGTGGATCAGGCGCGAATCTGGCTCGAAACTCAGGCAGGATCTGGAGCGCAGAACTGAGAGCTAGAACCGCTCCAGCAACCGCTTGAGGTATTCCAACTCGATCTGGGGACGGTCTGTTTCACCGGTCCGGCGACGGATTTCATCCAGCAACTCGCGGGCCCGGCGATAGACATCTTCGCCTTGCAACAGGTTCTCGTCGGTTGAAATCGAACCCGCAGCACCCGGGTTTCGGCCCAGCGGATCGCGGTTGTTGGCCTGCATGTCGCCGTCTTGTGTTCCCTGCCCCGGTTGGTTCTGCTGTTCCTGCGCCATAGCTTCACCCAGCGACCGCATCCCTTCGCGCAACGCTTCCATCGCTTCGGACTGACGGTCGATAGCTTCGGCGAGATCATCGCCACGCAGGGCCTGCTCGGCCTCGTCCATGGCACGCCCGGCCCGATCCAGCGCTTCGCGGGCGGCGTCACCTTCGGGTGTGCCGACACCGGGCAGTCCTTGTTGCTGGCGACCCAGCTCGTCTCTCAACGCTTGCTGTCGGTCGGCGAGCGAACCTTGCCCCTGCTCACCGTCTCCGGCCTGATCCGAACCTTCACCCTGTCCGCCCTGCCCTTCGTGGCTTTGCCCCCGACCTTGACCACCGTTGCGACCTTCGTTCCCTTGGCTTTCACCTGATTGCGCGCCGGGGTTGAACTGTTCCTGCAAATCACGAAAGGCCTGATCGCTAAGACCCTGCTGTTCGCGCAGGGTTTCGGCGAGACCTTCCATGGCCTGCTGGCCTTCAGATTGCTGCCCTTGGCCCTGACCCTGAGTTACACGCATGTTCTCCATCATCTGCTGGAATTCTTCCAGCGCCTGCTGAGCTTCGGCCATGCGACCTTGTTCCATCAGTTCCTGAATACGGTCCATCATGCGTTGCAGGTCATCCTGCGTCATTTGCAAAGATTCACCATTCTGGCCGGGCTGACGCTCGCCGTCTCCACCATTTTGCTGTGCCAGCCGTTGTAATTGCTGCAGGTAATCCTGCGTCGCCTCGCGCAATTCCTGCATCAACTCCGCTATTTCTTCATCGCTGGCCCCGTTCTTCATTGCTTCGGTCAGACGTTCCTGCGCGCGGCGCATTCGTTCCAATGCATCCGCCAGCGTCCCGTCCTCGATCAGTACGGCAAGGTCCCACAGGGCCTGTGCAATCTCCTCTTGTTGTTTGGGTTTCAACCCGTATCGATGAAAAGTTTCCAATCGCCGCAGAACAACCCGCAGACGCAGATAGGCTGTGTCAGAACGAAACAGTTCCTCAGGGCGGTGCGACACAGCCCTCAGGACTTGCGAGACACGAGGCGCATTGGAACGCGACCAAAGCAAGTCGCGCCTTTGCTCAATCACGGCTGCCGCCAGCGGATCAAAGAAGCGCCGTGCTGGCAATGCCGTCGCATAGGGATCCGAAGACGTTTGCTGATCCGCTGCATCTGTTGCCCTCAAGGTAATCCTGACCGGCAGATGCGCCCACGGATGTTGCGAGAAATCCTCGATCAGGTCTTCGGTGAAATCTGCGCGGTCACCGGTGATCGGCATGGGTAATTCGATTTCGATCACCTCGCGCGGCTCTGGCTCGACCGCCAGTCCGTACCGACGGTCAATCGCCGCCTGATCCAACTCGATCCGGGCCAAGCCCGAAACCACGCCGTAATCATCGCTGGCGGAAAATGGCAGCTTCATCTGCCCGCCCGCTTCAGACTCGGCGGTTCCGGAAACCGCGATCTTCGGAGCCGCGTCATCAATGACCAGCACCGACCAGTCCTGCCCCGCCGGTCCATCTATGCGCAACTGACCCGAGCGTTCGGCGACAAACTCCAGTTCCGGGTCTGTTGCCGCCTCGGTTCCGCTGGCAGAACTGCTCTCGGTCAGACTATGTGCGCCGACCTCACCGTACAGTCTCAAGGTGATGCGACTGCCCTTGGGAACAGAAAGCGCCGCCCCCGTTTGGTCGGCAAGATATAAGGTCGGCAAACCTGTGTATCTGGGGGGTTCCACCCATCCTTCCCAAGTTGGACCCTGTCCAGCCACGGCCGTGCCCGGGGTCATGTCCGCCACTGAACCCACACGCCACAACGATCCAAAGATCAGCGCCACAACAAATGCCAGCAGAGCGGCATAGCGCAACGCATACGGGTCGCGCGACGCAAGCCGAAGATCTGGTTTCACAGCCTCAGCAGTGGCCGCACGCTGTGCCATGCGGGCTTTGTGCGCCTGCCACAAGGCAACCGAGTCCCCATCGTTGGCACCGATTGCCTGATCATCGAGCAAAGCCTGAATCGGTCGACCGGGCAGAGCCTCATCCAGCCGCGCCAGCGCATCAGCGCGGGACGGCAGTTTGAATTTCGTGACACCCCGGACAGATGCTGCACCAAAAGATATCAACGACAGCGCACCAGCACCCCAGACAATTTCAACGGGCAGATGATCCTGCAACCCCAGCATCAGAGCGGCGAGCAAAGCCAGAACAATCGAGAACGCAGGCCAGAACGCGCGCAGCACCTGTTCAGCCACCATACCGAGATGGGTTAGCCACAGGGACAGGCGCGGAATGGGCAGGTTCGTTCTGTTGGTCAAGACGGGCCTCCGGGACGGGCCCGCGCGGTTATCGCGTCAAAGCCACGATGGTATGGTATCGCGGTTTATGATTTCGTCAAAGCTTGGCCGTTCACGAATGACTGCAAATTGATCGCCATTCACCAGAACTTCGGGGATCAACGGGCGGGTGTTGTATTCGCTGGACATCACCGCACCGTATGCACCCGCGCTGCGAAATGCGACCAGATCACCCGATTTCAGCGGCGGCATATTGCGCTGCTTGGCAAAGGTATCCCCGGATTCGCAGACCGGACCGACAATGTCGTAAGGGCGCTGTTCCACACCGGCGACAGGTTCCTGCACCGAAACGATATCGTGGTAAGCTTCGTACATTGCGGGGCGGATTAGGTCGTTCATCGCCCCATCAAGGATCAAAAAGTCGCGACCTTCGCCTGATTTCACATAGATCACCTTGCTGACCATGATCCCGGCGTTGCCCGCGATCAGGCGTCCGGGCTCAATCTCGATCTCACAGCCCAGATGGCTCAGTGTTTTCTTGACCAGCGCACCATATTCAATCGGCAATGGGGGTGCGTTGTTCGACCGGGTGTAAGGAATGCCCAGACCGCCACCCAGATCAAGACGCCGAATGTTGTGACCTTCAGAGCGGAGGCGCTCGGTCAGCTCGGCCACCTTTGTGTAGGCCAACTCATACGGTTCAAGTTCGGTCAGTTGCGAGCCGATGTGAACGTCGATGCCAATCACCTCCAGCCCCGGCAGGTCGGCGGCGTGAGCATAAACTTCCGAGGCGCGGGCAATCGGAATGCCAAACTTGTTCTCGGACTTGCCCGTGGCAATCTTGGCATGCGTCCTGGCATCAACATCCGGGTTCACCCTGACGGTAATCGGCGCGATCACGCCAAGCTCAAGCGCAATGGCGTTGATCACTTCCATCTCGGGCTCGGATTCGACATTGAACTGGCGAATGCCGCCGCTCAGCGCCATGCGTATCTCGTCCGCTGTTTTCCCCACACCTGAGAACACGATCTTGTCACCGGGAACACCAGCCGCCTTCGAACGCAGATATTCTCCGCCCGAGACCACGTCCATCCCCGCACCTGCTTGGGCCAATGTCTTAAGGATCGCCTGATTGCTGGCCGCCTTCATCGCGTAGCAGACCAGATGATCGGTGCCGTCCAACGCGTCATCGAACAGCTTGAAATGCCGCAGCAATGTAGCCGTGGAATAGACGTAGAACGGTGTTCCAACCGCGGCTGCGATTTCGGAGACGGGGACATCCTCGGCGTAAAGCGCGCCGTCGCGGTACAAAAAGTGATCCATGCTTGCGCGCTTAGACCATAAAAGGACTTCGGATCAATGGATTCTGTATCCTTAGTCCCGGTTTAGTTTTGCGTTGAAACACCAACTCGGCCATAGCCCGAGATTGAAATGCCGGTGCCCGATTGTTTTGGTTCGGCCGCAGGTTCCGGACGTCGCGCTGACGAAGGCTCGCAAGCCGCCAAAACAGCAAGTGCACAAACCAGTCCCAGAATTCTCATTTCAATACCATTTCTTTGTGTGACAGGTGATCGATACGTGGATCCAACATGAGGTGCCGGGACCATGGGTGCAACATTCAAAAGGATCAGAATCCAAGATAAATGCCCAGTGGTCCGCGGCTTAGGCCGACACCCCCGCCAACATACGCACCGCTTGATCCAACCCCGATGGTGGCACTGACCGTGGGTTGAGGGGCAGTTGGTTGGTCAGGCTCGCCATCAGCCCCGCACCCGGCCAGTACCAGGCCGGAAACCGTAATCAGGATCGCACGTAGCGCGGTCGTCATACCATTGCCTTCCATCGTTCGATCTGGACCCGCACCTGATCGGGGGCGGTACCGCCGTAGGACTGGCGCGAGTTTACCGAATTGTCGACGCCAAGGACAGAGTAGACGTCATCCGAAATTTCACCATGGACCGATTGCATATCGTCCAGTGTCAGGTCGGGCAGGTCACAACCCATACCCTCGGCCATGGCCACCAGTGATCCGGTGACGTGATGCGCATCCCGGAACGGCAGGCCCAGCACGCGTACCAGCCAGTCGGCCAGATCCGTCGCGGTCGAGAAACCCGAGCCGGCGGCGGCGGCAAGGCTGTCGCGGTTGGCGGTCATGTCCTTGACCATCCCTTCCATCGCCGCCAGCGCCAGCATCCAGTTGTCGGCGGCGTCAAAGACCTGTTCCTTATCTTCCTGCATGTCCTTTGAATAGGCCAGCGGCAGGCCCTTCATCACCATCATCAGCGCGGTGTTGGCCCCATAGATGCGCCCAACCTTGGCGCGGATCAGTTCAGCTGCATCCGGGTTCTTTTTCTGCGGCATGATCGACGAGCCGGTCGAAAACCGGTCGGACAGGGACACGAAACGGAACTGGGCCGAAGACCAGATCACCAATTCCTCGGCAAAACGCGACAGGTGCAAGGCGCAGATCGAGGCGGTCGACAGGAATTCCAATGCAAAATCGCGGTCGCTGACGGCATCCAGCGAGTTGGCGGCGGGGCGATCAAAGCCCAACGCCCGCGCTGTCATATGGCGGTCGATGGGGAAGGATGTGCCTGCCAGCGCGGCAGCCCCCAACGGGGATTCGTTCATTCGGGCACGGGCGTCGCGGACTCGGCTCAGGTCGCGGCCAAACATCTCGACATAGGCCATCATGTGATGCCCCCAAGTTACGGGTTGCGCAGTTTGCAGATGGGTAAAGCCCGGCATGACCCAATCGGCGCCTGCTTCGGCCTGCGCCAAAAGCGCGCGGATCAGGGCCAGAATACCGGACTCCGCCGCATCAAACTGATCCCGGACCCACAGTTTGAAATCCGTCGCCACCTGATCGTTACGCGAACGCCCTGTGTGCAAACGGCCTGCCGGCTCGCCAATGATCTCTTTCAGCCGCGCCTCGACATTCATGTGGATGTCTTCCAGCGCGGTCGAAAACTGAAACGTGCCGCTCTGGATTTCTGACAAAACGGTGAGCAGCCCTTCCCGAATGGCCTGCGCATCACTATCACTTATGACGCCTGTGGCAGCCAACATGGCCGCATGGGCGCGCGAGCCTGCGATGTCCTGGGCTGCCATCCGCTGATCGAACCCGATCGAGGCATTGATCGCCTCCATGATCGCGTCTGGACCGGCGGCAAAGCGGCCGCCCCACATCTGGTTCGAGGATTGATCGGTCATGTAAGAAAACCCGGAGTTGATATGCGCTTATTTCGTTTGATCCCCCTTTATATGGCCCTTGCGCTGGGTGCAAACGCCGCTTTTGCGACCGATGCAGAAACGCTGGCTCCTCTGCGTGAAGACAGCCTGAAACGTCTGATCCTGCACAAGGAGCCCAAACCGGCAAAAGTGATCGAGTTTCAGCTGGAAGATGACGGGGGTGTCGGCACGCTGGCCGATTATGAGGGTAAGTATGTTCTGCTGAACTTCTGGGCCACCTGGTGTGCCCCCTGCCGCAAAGAAATGCCGCAGATCGCCGAATTGCAGGACGAGTTTGGGGGTGACAAGTTTCAGGTCCTGACCCTTGCCACAGGCCGCAACTCGCCAGCAGGGATCAAGAAGTTCTTTGAAGAGAATGGCATCTCCAACCTGCCGCGTCATCAGGACCTCAGCTCGGCTGCCGCGCGCGAGTTTGGCATCATCGCGTTGCCCATCACGGTCATTCTGAATCCCGAAGGTCAGGAAATCGCGCGGCTGATCGGTGATGCTGAATGGAACTCGGATAGCGCGAAGGCGATTATCTCGACGCTTGTTGGCGCAGAAAACTGAGGAAATAGCCTTAATATCAGCAAATCTTGATTTCCTCCGGGCATTCAACTCGGAGGATTTTTGATGAATTCTATTGCAGGAGTTGCCGCGATGGCGGGTGTTTTTTGGATGGCCGCTGATGCTGCTACCGCCAAAGATGTACGCAAGAAGGGCAAGGGAGATCAAGTAACCTACATGATCTCCGACTAGTATTCCTGCTTGTCGAATGGCTGCGATCAAAGCCTTGATTTTGGAACACAGCTGACGTCACGCCACCTTTGACAGTGTTTCGACTCCTTTGCACTCTGCGCTCAGGAGGATGGAATGCCGCTGGAAATTCTATTGGTGTTGGTCGTTGGGGGCATAGCCGGGATTACGCTGTTGCTGCATCTGACGGGCAAGTCGCAGTTGCATGTGCTGACGCCTGACACGGCGCCACGCCAGTGGCTGCGGCATTTTCCCGATGACACGGTGATCGACGTGACAATCGCCCATGACGGCCACGCGGCGCTGGTGCGGACACAGAATGGGGCCGGATTGATCTGGTCCTTCGGGGCCGACACCGTTGCGCGGCAACTCCAGGATTTCGACTGGCTTGAAACCGCCAATGGCATCGAAGTTCGGTTTCACGACTTCAGCACCCCACGCGCGACCCTTCACCTTGACCAGACCGAACGCCAGCACTGGCAACACTTGATGAGGCCCGCATGACAGACCAGGTAAGCTTCCCCGATGCGGTGCAATGGGCCGTCCCGTTTTTCATCGCTGCTATTCTGGCAGAATTCCTGTGGATCGCAGTCAAAGGCAAAGGCGGGCGGTATGAAACGCGCGATGCGGTGACCTCGCTGATCATGGGGGCCGGGAACATCGCGTCGGGCTTTTTGCTGGGCTTTATCGCCTATGCCTTTTTCATGTGGCTTTGGCAGATCACTCCTCTGGATCTTGGCACGTCAATTCCCGTTATCATTCTGTGCTTTGTTCTGGATGATCTTCGCTATTACTGGGTACATCGTTTTGGGCATCGCATTCGCTGGGTCTGGGCCAGCCACGTTAACCACCACAGCTCGCAGCACTACAACCTGACCACAGCTCTGCGGCAGACTTGGACCTATACCTTTACGTTCATGATGGTCGTACGCGCGCCGCTGATCCTGCTGGGTTTCCATCCGGCCATGGTTCTGTTCGTTGGCGGATTGAACCTGATCTATCAGTTCTGGATTCACACCGAGGCCATCGGCAAGATGCCCCGATGGTTCGAAGCGATCATGAATACCCCCAGCCATCATCGCGCGCATCACGGCCGAAACGCACGGTATCTGGATTGCAATTACGCCGGAGTTTTCATCATCTGGGACAAGATGTTCGGGACATTTGTGCCTGAACAGGAAAACGACCGGGTCGATTACGGGCTGGTTCACAATATCGGCACCTTCAACCCTTTGCGCGTTGCGTTTCACGAATGGGTCGGCATCTGGCACGACGCCACGCAGCCCGGCCTGACACTGCGGCAACGTCTGGCCTATTGTTTCGCACCGCCGGGTTACAGCCACGACGGCAGCCGCGACAACTCGGAACAGATAAAAGCCAAGCACCTGGCTCGCCACCCCGAGGACCGGGGAACGCCCGGATTTGAGCAGGTCGACAAGATCTTGCCCAAAGGACAGGCAGAGCAGGCCTGACACAGCTGTCAGGCCCCACTACGACTTGAACTCCGGCTTTTGCACGCCATATCGGTCATTGAATGTGGCGCATAGTTGAGCGAGGGGCGGCATGAAACGTTTGGCAACCATTTCGACCTTCGTCGGGTTATTTGGCCTGTTGCTGGCCATGCTTGCCGCGCTCGGCAGCTTTGTTGGCACGCTGATCGCACTGGGTTTTGTCCTGATGATTCTGGGTGCGACAGGAGCCCTTCTTGGAGCCGCGGCATCACTGGCCCGTGCCGGGCATTCCGCGCGCTGAAACCGCATTAAGCAACTTCTTCTGACGCTTTAACCGCAGATTCATCTGTTTGCCCCGAAACTGTGTCAAAACACCTGTTTTGGACACACGAGAATCTGCGCCTATGGGAAACAAAAAGCTCGCCAATCTTCCCGAAGGGTTGGACACCCCTTTGAATGCAGCAGTGTCAACACGGGATCGTTCGGTGGTTCAGATGGCAACCGATGCTGTGAAGCACAAGCAATGTCGGTTGGCCTTTCAGCCAGTTGTTCAGGCGCACCCGCCGCATGGCATCGCATTTTACGAAGGGTTCATTCGCGTGCTGGATGAAACAGGGCGTGTTATACCCGCCCGCGAATTCATGCCGCAGGTTGAAAATACCCCGATCGGACGTGATCTCGACTGCGTCGCGTTGGAACTTGGTCTGCGCACGTTGGTGAAGAACCCCCAGATCCGCCTGTCGATCAACATGTCCGCCCGCTCGATCGGTTATTCCAACTGGTCCGGTATACTGGACCGGTTTCTGAAACGGGACCCGCAGCTGGGCGAACGGCTGATCCTAGAAATCTCCGAAAGCTCTTCCATGCAGGTGCCTGAATTGGTGGTCGACTTCATGGACCGCCTTCAGGATCGCGGCATCGCCTTTGCGCTGGACAACTTTGGTGCCAGCAACTTCAGTTTCCGCCACTTTCGCGAATTTCTGTTCGACGCCGCAAAGATCGATGGTCAGTTTATCAGGGGTATCAGCGACAGCCCCGACAACCAGGCTTTGGTGCGGGCCTTGATTGCCGTGGCGCGTGAGTTTGAAATTCTGGTCACTGCCGAATCGGTCGAAACACAGAAGGATGCGGCATTTTTGCTTGCAAGTGGCGTGGATTGCATGCAGGGATTTTTGTTCGGTGCGCCCAGTGTTTCACCCCCGTGGAAGCAGGAAAGAAGTTCAAAAACAGCAAGTTGATCCGTGGGTGATCGACATTTTTCCGCCATTTCCCAAGCTGAGACAAGCTGCCCGTTGCTGCAAGTGCAGCATTACGCTATTGCAGAAGTACTTGAGCGGGGGATAACGGGGCGCTCTTGTTTCGAGAGGGAAACTCTCGGCCTGCGCCGTCAGACATTCCGCCAGATAATGACGGTAAAGGACTGATCATATGACCAACGTAGTAATCGCATCCGCCGCACGAACAGGTGTTGGCAGCTTTAGTGGTTCGTTTGCGAACACCCCCGCACATGATCTGGGCGCGGCCGTCCTGGAAGCAGTTGTCGAGCGCGCCGGGATTGAAAAAGGCGAAGTCAGTGAAACCATCATGGGTCAGGTTCTGACTGCGGCTCAGGGCCAGAACCCGGCTCGGCAGGCGCATATCAACGCCGGTTTGCCGCAGGAAAGCGCCGCCTGGGGAATCAACCAGGTTTGTGGCTCGGGCCTGCGTGCCGTCGCATTGGGCGCTCAGCACATCCAGCTGGGCGATGCCGATATCGTCGCCGCTGGTGGCCAAGAGAACATGACCCTGTCACCCCACGCCGCCGCCCTGCGCGCGGGTCACAAGATGGGCGATATGAAGTATATCGACACCATGATCCGCGATGGTCTGTGGGATGCCTTCAACGGCTATCACATGGGTCAGACGGCGGAAAATGTTGCCGAGAAATGGCAGATCAGCCGCGACATGCAGGATGAATTCGCTGTCGCTTCGCAGAACAAGGCCGAGGCGGCGCAAAAAGCTGGCAAGTTTGTCGACGAAATCGTGCCCTTCACCATCAAGACCCGCAAGGGCGACATCGTGATGGACAAGGACGAATACATCCGCCACGGCGCTACAATGGAAGCCATGGCAAAGCTGCGCCCCGCCTTTACCAAGGACGGATCGGTCACAGCTGCAAACGCTTCAGGCCTGAACGACGGCGCCGCCGCGACCCTGCTGATGTCGGCTCAAAACGCAGAAAAGCGCGGAATCGAACCTTTGGCTCGCATCGCGTCCTACGCAACTGCCGGGCTGGACCCGTCGATCATGGGCGTTGGCCCGATCTACGCTTCGCGCAAGGCATTGGAAAAAGCAGGTTGGTCCGTCGACGATCTGGACCTGGTTGAAGCCAACGAAGCCTTTGCCGCGCAAGCCTGCGCAGTGAACAAAGACATGGGCTGGGACCCGTCGATTGTGAACGTGAACGGCGGCGCAATTGCCATCGGCCACCCGATCGGTGCATCAGGTTGCCGCGTTCTGAACACGCTGCTGTTCGAAATGAAGCGCCGCGACGCAAAGAAAGGTCTGGCCACTCTGTGCATCGGCGGCGGCATGGGTGTCGCCCTGTGTGTGGAGCGCGACTAAGTGCGTGAATAACCAAATAGAAAAGGGCGTCCACGGGACGCCCTTTTTTGTTAAACTGGGGTCGTACCCCTTAGATGCGACGATATTGCCATCCGAAATAAACACCTTAACGACGAAACAATATTGCGCACAAGCATCTCTCAAAGTAACAGCATTACCAAGGCGACTAAAATTGGAGGAGTCCTAAATGGCACGTACAGCACTCGTTACCGGCGGTTCCCGCGGCATTGGCGCAGCAATTTCCAAGGCGCTCAAAGCCGAAGGATATAACGTTGCGGCCACCTATGCAGGGAATGACGAAGCCGCCGCGAAATTCACCGAAGAGACCGGCATTAAGACCTACAAGTGGAACGTCGCAGATTATGACGAATCCAAAGCAGGTATCGAAAAGGTTGAGGCCGAGGTTGGCCCCATCGATATCGTTGTCGCCAACGCTGGCATCACCCGTGATGCACCTTTCCACAAAATGACACCCGATCAGTGGAAAGACGTGATCGACACCAACCTGACCGGCGTGTTCAACACTGTGCACCCTGTCTGGCCTGGCATGCGCGAGCGCAAGTTTGGCCGTGTCATCGTCATCAGCTCCATCAACGGTCAGAAGGGCCAGTTCGCTCAGGTGAACTATGCTGCGACCAAAGCTGGCGATCTGGGCATCGTGAAATCTCTGGCACAGGAAGGCGCGCGGGCGGGCATCACGGCCAACGCAATCTGCCCCGGTTATATCGCAACCGAGATGGTGATGGCGGTGCCTGAAAAGGTACGCGAATCGATTATTGGCCAGATCCCTGCCGGTCGTCTGGGCGAGCCTGAAGAGATTGCACGCTGTGTGACCTTCCTGGCCTCGGACGAATCTCAGTTCATCAACGGCTCGACCATCTCGGCCAACGGTGCTCAGTTCTTCGTCTGATCCAGGCTTGTGAACAAAAAAACGGGCCGGCCCCTTTGGACCGGTCCTTTCTGATCCCGTAAGAACGCGCGCGCTGCGATCAGCGGGAACCCAATACCCAATTCCACATCTGCCGGACCACCTTGCCACGCTCTTCATGAGCGCGCAGGATCGCCACTTGGGCGGCGGGATTTGTTGTCATCTCGATCATGGCAGCCGCCTTTCAATTCAGTTTTGCTTGACCTGATGTGAATATGAAGGTCACCTAAAGCCGTGACAAACGAAGTTTCCTGAACCTTCAGTTAAGAATTTCTTGGCTATGAGTGATTATCTGCCCCCACTTACCGCGCTTCGGGCTTTTGATGCCGCGGCCCGGCACATGTCCTTCGCGAAAGCGGCGGAAGAGCTGCACGTGACGCCAGCGGCCCTGTCCTTTCAGATCAAATCGCTTGAGGAGCATCTGGGCCGCCCTCTGTTCCGCCGTCTGAACCGCGCTGTGGAACTGACCGATGCGGGCCGCGCCCTGGCCCCCGGCGCGGCAGAAGGCTTTGCCACCTTGCAAGCCGCGTGGCGTGCCGTACGCAGGCAGGAGGATGACACCGGACTGACCGTCACCGCAGGTCCGGCGCTGACCGCAAAGTGGCTGGCGCCTCGCCTTTACGAGTTTGCCCGTGCGCATCCGGAAATCGATCTGAAATTCTCGGCCACGTTGCGCAATATGGATCTGGAGCGGGATGATGTGGATGTTGCTATCCGGTTTGGCAATTCCGCCGATGAGGGGCTGTATTCCGTACCTGTAAGAAAGGAGTGGCTGACTCCGGTCATGACCCCGGAGCTGGCGGAACAATTCACCACGCCAGACAGCCTGCGCGACGCACCGTTGATCCACGACGATTCGATCAACTTTCTGACCCCACCCTGCGACTGGCCTGCCTGGTTCCGCGCTGTGGGTATCGATTTCACACCCACTCATGGGGCGCATTTTTCCAACGCAGATCACGCGATTGACGCCGCTGTCGCTGGTGTTGGTGTCGCCCTTGGACGGCGTGCCATGATCCTCAAGGACTTGACCGAAGGTCGGCTGGTTGCCCCCTTCAAGGTCGCGCTGGAAACGCAGGGCCGGTTCCGATTCCTGTGCCTTCCGGGGGCCGAGAAACGTCCTCAGATCGCAGCATTTCGGGATTGGTTCCTGACCGAGATTGAAAAGACCGCGCATATTTCGGATGAGTTCGACATTGTTCCGATCGAAGAGGTTTCCGGATCATGACCAAAACGCGCGCAACAGCCATCGGTTTTGGGGCCGTACTATTATGGGCTTTGCTGGCGCTTTTGACCGTCGGCTCTGCACCTACACCGCCTTTGCTGCTGAACACGATCTGCTTTTCGATTGGTGGTACACTTGGGTTGATCTGGACAGCCGCAACCGGTGGGTTCAGCGGGTTGAAACAGATCCCCTGGACGACCTACCTGTTCGGTTCATTGGGCCTGTTCGGGTACCACGCATTGTATTTTTCAGCCCTACGCATGGCCCCCGCGGCCGAGGCCGGACTGATTGCCTATCTCTGGCCCCTTCTTATCGTTCTGTTTTCCGGCCTGCTACCGGGCGAGCAGCTTCGCGCTGGTCACTTGATTGGGGCGTGCCTTGGCTTTGCTGGGGCTGCTTTGATCATCACCGGAGGCGGGAGCGCAGGTTTTCAGGCGCAACATCTGCCAGGATACACATTGGCCCTGCTTTGCGCGATGACATGGTCAGGCTATTCAGTTCTGTCACGCAGATTGGGCGATACACCGACCAGTTCGGTTGCGGTCTTTTGTCTGATGGCTGCGTTGGCTTCGGGTCTGCTGCATCTGGCCATGGAAGACACCGTGCTGCCCGACTCGACACTAGGGTGGGTTTCTGTACTGGCACTTGGCCTTGGGCCCGTTGGGCTGGCCTTTTACGTCTGGGATATCGGGGTGAAGCAGGGTGATATTCAAATGCTCGGGACCTCATCTTACGCGGCCCCGCTATTGTCGACACTTGCTTTGGTGATGGCCGGGATCGCTGCCCCATCCTGGGGGCTGGCGATCGCGGCTTCTCTGATTACCGGCGGGGCCTTGATCGCGGCCCGTTCCAGTTTGAAATCTTAAGCAGACAGTCGCTCGATCTCTTCCTTCAGCTTGAGCTTCTGTTTCTTCAGCTGGGCTATGTGGAGATCATCGATGCCTGGCGAGCGTTGGGCTTGTTCTACTTCTAGACCGAGAGATTCATGCTTTTTCTTCAGTTCTGTCAGATGTGCGCTCACGCTCATTGCGATCCTCCTTTTATACGTGTCTGTATGTCACGTAAGAAGTTGATCACATCGTTTCCACCCTGTCACGCTGCAGACGCACAGAATCTGAAGCAAATCCGACAAAATCGGCTGGACATTGCCGGTCGTCGTCAGAACCCGGGCAGGGCAACGGCCTTCCGAAGCACAGCCGAAACCGCATCCGTATAGCTTTCGCCGTCTTTTTTGTGACGTTCACCCGCGTGCAGAATCAAAGGTGGGTGGAGGCGAAATGCCGCACGCCCTCCTTTGCGGGCGCGCAGAATGATCAGTTCAGCCTCTCGCCCTGTCCGTGGGCTTAGCGGCAACAACTCTACCGATCCCAATCTCCCTTGGCACGCTGCCAGCATGTCGGGCAGTCGATCGGCTTTCTGGATCATGTGCAGGTACCCATTTTGCGCAAGGCGTCTGGCAGCCACTGCAATCCAGTCGGCCAACTGGGTGTCTTCGCTCAGGGCCACACTTCTTCCAGCATCCTTTGCAGGGCTATGCGCCCCCGCCCGATAATAGGGCGGATTCGCAATGACGTGATCGAACTGGCGCTGCCGAAGCGCCTCGGGCAAAGCGGTCAGGTCAGCTTCGACAACTTCCAGCTCTATCCCGTTGATTTCCGCGTTTCTACGGGCCAATTCCGCATAGGCAGGCTGTAGCTCGATACCTGTCAGGTGCAAACCGGGCACTCGTGAGGACAAGCAAAGAATGGCGGCACCGGCACCGCACCCCAGCTCCAACACAGACTGACCTGCCCTGACCGGAACGGATGCGGCAAGCAATACCGGGTCTACCCCTGCACGATAACCTGAATGAGGTTGCAGCAACCGGATCCTGCCCCCCAGGAAATCATTGCAGCTGAGTTCACTATCGGAAAACCGGTTCATCGGCCCAGCGGAATTTCATTGTCGCGCATCACACGTTCGGCACGGGTCAGGTCTTCGGCGCGAACCATCAGTCGGCGGGGAAAGATCCCGATCCCACCTTCGAGGATGCTCATATTTACGTCCATCTGAAAGCAGTCTATATCCTCGCCTTCAAGGAGAGCGGATGCAAAGGCCAGGATCGTCGGATCGGTACTGCGCAATAGTTCTTTCATGGGGATGGATGTAAGGGCAAGGCGGGGCGGAAGTCGAGCCTTGTATCAGGAGTGTGATGACCGTCGGCATGATCTCAAAACCGCATGAGCGCCTCGCTGAAATTCTGGCGGGTGAAATGGAGGCTGTGAACACGTTGATCCGCGCCCGGATGGCGTCGGACCATGCCCCACGTATCCCCGAAGTGACCCAGCACCTGGTCGAGGCAGGCGGAAAGCGCCTGCGCCCAATGCTGACATTGGCAGCGGCGCGGCTGTTTCGCTATTCAGGTGAGCACCACGTGCGCCTTGCTGCCACGGTCGAGTTCATCCACACCGCCACCCTTCTGCACGACGACGTTGTGGATGAGAGCGCCCAACGGCGCGGACGCCCGACCGCAAATCTACTTTGGGATAACAAATCCAGCGTGCTGGTCGGTGATTACCTGTTTTCCCGCAGCTTCCAATTGATGGTCGAAACGGGTTCGCTGCGGGTTCTGGATATCTTGGCTAATGCCTCAGCAACCATCGCCGAAGGCGAGGTGCTGCAAATGACCGCGGCAACCGACCTGCGTACAGATGAAAGCGTTTACCTACAGGTCGTGCGCGGCAAGACAGCAGCTTTGTTTTCAGCTGCGACCGAGGTGGGTGGCGTGATCGCCGGTGCATCGGAAGAACAGATCAAAGCTCTGTTCGATTATGGTGACGCATTGGGGATCGCATTCCAGATTGCGGACGACCTGCTGGATTATCAGGGTGACAGCAAGACAACCGGCAAAAATGTGGGCGATGATTTCCGCGAACGAAAGCTGACCCTGCCTGTCATCAAGGCAGTTGCACAGGCCACGCCCGAAGAACGCGCGTTCTGGGAGCGTACGATCGAAAAGGGCCGCCAACAGGAAGGCGATCTGGATCACGCGCTGGGCCTGATGGACAAATACGCAACGCTGGAAGAAACTCGGCAGGACGCATTGGGCTGGGCGAACAAGGCAAAGGCATCTTTGGATGTTCTACCTGATCATGAAATTCGCAGCCTGCTGCGCGAACTGGCCGATTACGTGGTCTCGCGCCTTAGTTAAGCTGCGTCGCGCGGCACCACCAATCAGGATGCGCCGCACCGATCTCATAGGCCGCGAAATGCGCGTCTTTCATTGTGGGGTACAGCGCATAACAGGTCGAGCCGGAGCCCGACATGCGCGTTACAAGGGCACGATTGGTCATGTTCAACTCGTCCAGAACCTGCTCGATCTCAGGTGCAACGCCCATGGCAGGTACCTGCAGGTCATTGCGTTGATCACGCAACCACAGGGCACAGACTTCAGCGTCTACAAAATCTGGGACTAACTCAGGCATCGGCGGATTGTCTCTGGACGACAATGCGTTGAAAACGGCATTTGTCGGCACCGGCACATTCGGGTTGACCAAAAGGGCGGGTAAGTGCGGAAGGTTCACCGCCGCCAAACGATCGCCAATGCCTTGCATTCTGATCGCCCGGCTTTCCAGGCAAACGGGCACATCTGCCCCCAGTGACAACGGCAAGTCAGGCGGGACGTCACATCCCTGCCCTGCCAATGTCCAAAGCGTGGCGGCCGCATCCGATGACCCACCCCCTATACCTGCCCCGTGGGGCAGCGACTTGATCAGGTCTACATGCCCGGTCCAGCCGACGCCTTCGGCCGCTTTCCAGACCAGATTACGGTTGTCCGTCGGCACGCCTTCAGCAAACTCCCCAATCACGTCCATAGACAGTTCGGGGCCGGGTGTGAATGTCAACTGATCGCCCAGATCAGCAAAAACCACTAACGAATCCAACAGGTGATAACCGTCCTTACGACGTCCGGTCACATGGAGGGTCAGGTTGATCTTGGCGGGCGCAAACGCCTTAATTTCCATTTGCGACTTTCAAAGGTTCCGCACCTTCTTCGGCCAGAACGGCGCTTAGTCCGACTTCGATCTTGCGTCGAATGCGATCCGGGTCAGCCTCGCCATCCGTGTCTTCGGGGTCAACGAAGGACAGAGCCCGTTTCCACTGGAACTCGGCCTCACGCGCTCGTCCAACAGCCCAATAGACGTCCCCCAGATGATCATTGACGACCGGATCAACGGGCATCAGCTCGACCGCGCGCTCCATATGCTCGACCGCTTCTTCGTAACGACCCAGACGGAACAAAACCCAACCCAGACTATCCACGATGTAGCCACTATCCGGGCGGGCCTCGACCGCGCGCTGGATCATGTCCAGCGCTTCATCCAGCTTTTCTTTCCTTTCTACCAAAGAATAGCCCAGATAGTTCAGCACCTGCGGCTGATCCGGATTCAACTCCAGCGCCCGGCGGAAATCGGATTCAGCCTGATCCCACTGCTTCAGCCGCTCGTGGCTTATACCGCGCGCGTAGTGCAGGAACCAATTCCCGCCTGCCTGACTGTCCGTCAAACCAATCGCAGTGTCATAAGAGGCAACCGCAGCCGCATAGTTTTCCTGACGACGTTGAAGATCTGCCAGAGAAACATGGACGCTGGGTAAATCAGGATTTTGCAGCGCCAGGTTTTGCAGAACTTCAATGGCCGCATCGGTTTTTCCGGACTTGTCCAGGATTTCGGCCCGTCCAAGTTCTGCGGCATGGTGGTCATTACTGCCGGCCGGGACCATGCGATAGGCGGCAACAGCCAGATCATACTGTTGCAGCTTGTCCAGCAATTCCGCGCTCAGCAGAATGGCGTCCACGTGGTCAGGGCGCAGAAAACTCGCCAGTCGTGCGTAAAGCAGGACGTAGTCAGCCGAAGCCTCGCTGTTCAATGCGGCACCAACGGTAAAGAATATTTCCGCCATTCCATCCAGCGCAGAACCAGCGTGGGTGAACGGAAGCGTCTCGCCCGCAGTCAATTGGCCGGTATAGGCTTCAATGGTCGGATCGCTACCGGAAACAAACACATCGTCCAGAAACTGTATGGCGTCTTCGTTGCGATCCAGCTGTGACAGCACCTCTGCACGGGCCAGCGCGGCCCGACGCGAGAACCGCGCAACCGCGCCGTTGTTATCCGCAAAAATCACCTCGGCACCTTCGAAATCGCCGATAGAGGCCAGTGCCATGGCTTTGTGATACAGCGCAAATTCCCTGAGGCCTTCCTGCGTTGCCACGGCATCGAACTGATCCATGGCCTTTGTCATTTCACCTTGCCCCAGATGGGCCCATGCGATCATCAGCCCATCAACCAAAGGACCGATCCCCTGCGTTTCAGGGTCACGCGCCAGAAGTTCGTCAAACTTGCCGTCTGCGATCAAATTGGCCGAAATCGCCATGCGCGCGGCCTGACTGGGAAGGTTGGCTTCCTCGATCTGCTTTGCAACGGGCAAAGCACGGGCAATTTCCCCCAGCGCAAGGCGGGCGACAACAACGCTTTCCAAGAGCAGCGCGTTTTCCGGATCAAACCTGAGAGCCTGGGCGTAGTATCTTTCCGCCGCAGAATAGTCGCTTTCGTAGATCGCCTGACGCCCGGCCAGATATGAACCGGCACCCGAATCCGAATAGGCCGGAACTGCGACCGACGACATGAGCAGCACGGACAATGCCGCGCGACGAACCAGGGAAACCACCGAAATCCTGCCTTACTATCGTTGACTGACGGTTAAGCTAGGGCTTCGGTCGGCAAGAGGCAATGGCAGAGCCTTCACGACCCTGCCATTGCCGGTTTTTTGCTTACATGTTCGGATAGTTTGGTCCGTCGCCCCCCTGCGGCGTGGTCCAGGTGATATTCTGGCTTGGATCCTTGATGTCACAGGTTTTGCAGTGAACGCAGTTCTGGAAGTTGATGACGAATCGCGGACCGTTGTCATCCTCGACCATTTCGTAAACACCTGCCGGGCAATAGCGCTGCGCCGGTTCGTCGAACTTGGGCAGGTTGACCTTGACCGGGATATCCGGGTCCGTCAGGCGCAGGTGGCAGGGCTGGCTTTCCTCGTGATTGGTTGCCGCAAAGGACACGTTGGTCAGACGGTCAAAGGACAGCGTGCCATCGGGCTTGGGATAATTGATCGGCTTGTGCTTGCTGGCTTCCTCGGTCGACTGTGCATCGTTCTTGCCATGTCCCAGCGTGCCAAAGAGCGAAAAGCCCAATGTGTTGGTCCACATGTCCAGACCACCCAGCACCAGCGAAGGGATCATGCCCCACTTGGACCACATCGGCTTGACGTTGCGCACCTTCTTCAGGTCCTTGCCAATTGCGCCATTGCGGACATCGGCCTCGTAAGCGGTCAGCTCATCGCCTGAACGGTCAGCCTTGATCGCGTCATAAGCAGCCTCAGCCGCGGCCTTACCAGACAGCATCGCATTGTGGTTGCCCTTGATGCGCGGCACGTTGACCATGCCCGCGGAACAGCCCAGCAGCGCCACGCCCGGCGCCACCAGCTTGGGCATCGATTGAAGGCCGCCTTCGGTGATCGCACGGGCACCGTAAGCCACGCGCTTGCCGCCTTTCAGCAGCTCGGCCACCATCGGGTGATGCTTGAAGCGCTGGAATTCCATGTAGGGGTACAGGTGCGGGTTTTTGTAGTTCAGGTGAACTACAAAGCCGACATAGACCTGATTGTTTTCAAGATGATAGATGAACGACCCGCCGCCTGCGTTGCCGCCCAGAGGCCAGCCCATTGTGTGCGTGACCGTACCTTCCTTGTGCTTTGCCGGATCGATCTCCCAGATCTCTTTCATGCCGACGCCGTATTTCTGCGGCTCTTTGCCGGCAGACAAGTCGTATTTGGCGATGACTTCCTTGGACAGTGAGCCGCGCACACCTTCCGACAGGAAGACGTATTTGCCGTGCAATTCCATACCCGGCTCGGTGTTGGGGCCATAAGAGCCATCCGCTTCCAGACCAAAGACACCGGCCACTACGCCTTTGACTTCACCATTGTCACCGTAAACCAGCTCGGAACAGGCCATGCCGGGGAAGATTTCCACGCCCAGCTCCTCGGCCTGCTCGGCCATCCAGCGGCAAACATTGCCCATCGAAACGATGTAGTTGCCATGGTTGTTCATCAGCGGCGGCATCGGGAAGTTGGGGATGCGGATCTTGCCTGCCTCGCCCAGCATGTAGAAATTGTCTTCATGCACCGGCACGTTCAGCGGAGCACCCTTAGCCTTCCAATCCGGGATCAAAGCATCCAGCCCGCAGGGATCGAGAACTGCGCCAGACAGGATATGAGCGCCCACTTCCGAGCCCTTTTCCAGAACGACAACGTTCAGATCCGCATCCAGCTGTTTCAGACGAATGGCCGCCGACAGGCCCGCAGGACCTGCGCCTACGATCACCACGTCATATTCCATTGCTTCGCGTTCAATCTCGGCCATCGCGGGCTCCCTAGCTTACTTTCCGAATTGGCGCTGTCACTGCAGGATCTGCGCAATTTTGTTTCACGGCTGATTACATGGTCAGTAAGACTTTGGTCAATCGAAACACGGCGTAACAAGGGCGCTATTCGACACATCAGTCCTCTGGTGCATCACCCATCAGGTATCTGGGACCGCTACCATGGGATTTTGCCCTGTCATCGGGGTTATAAAGCTTGCATTTCGGCAAGCTGAGGCACCCGCATCCGATGCAGCCGTCCAGATTGTCGCGCAATCGCATCAGGGTATCGATTCGCTGATCCAGATGAGTGCGCAACCGCACGCTTATGGCTTTCCAATCCTGTGGTGTCGGTGTTCGCTTTCCCGGCAAGCCCGACAAGACCTCGCGAATTTCAGGCAAGGTCAGGCCGAACTGCTGTGCGATCATGACAAAGCTCAGCCGCCGGATATCTGCCCGCTGGTAACGTCGCTGCCCACCTGCATTGCGCCAGGGCGCGATCAAACCCTGTGCTTCGTAATACCGGATCGCCGAAACGGCCAACCCCGTACGTCGGGCCAATGCCCCGATTGCCAACCCTTCTGAAACAGCCATGTCGCCCTCGAAGAAATACCTTGACCTAAAGTTAGGTTTAGAAATTACGGTGAGTCGAAACAAGCCAAAAAAGGAGATCCCATGATGGCAACGCTTGAACATACCAATTTCACTGTCAGCGACCCACAGGCCTCGGCCGCCTGGATGCAGCAGGTCTTTGGCTGGAAAACACGGTGGGAAGGACCCGCAATATCAGGCGGATACACGGTGCATGTCGGATCGGCCCACACCTATCTTGCGCTTTACAAACCAGATGCGCCGAAACCATTGGTCGAAAGCAGCTACGATGTCGTCGGCGGGCTGAATCATGTTGGTGTTCTGGTCGAAGATATCGATGCAACCGAGGCCAAGGTGCGCAAGGCCGGGTTCGAACCCCATAATCATGCCGATTACGAACCGGGGCGTCGGTTCTATTTCAGGGATGACAACGGCATCGAGTTTGAAGTGGTTCAATATGATTGAGATGCTGTGGCTCTGCACGCCTTCAAAGCGATGGTGCAAGGGTGGGCAACCGGACCATCGCCATAGGCCACACCCGAAACAATCCCGGCGGCGCAATGTTGCAAATTGATCGCTGCACCTGCTGACACCTCTTGCAATTCACGTGGTATTTGGGTCAGGTAATCGTCAACCTAGGACTCGCCCCGACGCTTCTGTGCGGCGGGGCGAGTCAGTTTATGCGTGGACGTAGAGAGTATGGAAAAGATCCCGATGACGCCTGCGGGCAATGCCGCACTCGCAGCTGAGCTGAAGAACCTCAAATCCGTCGAACGCCCTGCGATCATCGAAGCCATCGCATCGGCGCGAGAACTTGGCGACCTGAAAGAAAACGCCGAATATCATTCAGCCCGCGAAAAGCAGGGGTTTATCGAAGGTCGCATCAAGGAACTGGAAGGTATCCTGTCACTGGCGGATGTAATTGACCCTGCAAAACTGTCTGGCGCGATCAAGTTTGGCGCAAAGGTTACATTGGTTGACGAGGATACCGACGAAGAAAAGACGTGGCAGATCGTCGGTGAATATGAAGCCAATATCGAAGCTGGCCTTTTGAATATCAAATCCCCCATCGCCCGCGCCCTGATCGGCAAGGACGAAGGTGACAGTGTCGAGGTGCGCACCCCTGGCGGCGTGCGCTCTTATGAAATTCTGAGTATCAAGTACGCCTGACCGGAGCGCATGTAATGTCGGGGCCCAAACCTGACCCGGAAACTGAAAGACCGACTTCGCTGGGCATCTATGACCGCCCAAAGGCGCCGTCTGTCACCGAGATTGAGATTGCCGCACTGGTGCTCAGCCTGATTTGGCTGATGGTGTCGGTTGTTTTTCTGGTGTTGCCAGATAAGGCGCAGAGCGGTGGTTTTGTTGTCACCTTTCTGGCCGTTTTCATGCCTGTGGCGATGATCTGGGTCGCGGCCACTGCCATGCGTGCCAGCCGCGTGATGCGCGAGGAAAGCGCGCGGCTGCAAACTGCGATTGACGCGATCCGCCAGGCTTATGTGGCGCAGCAGCAGCGCGCATCCAGCACCTACGAACCGGCAGTGGCCAAGAAACTGGATGAGATCGCAGCCGCGACGCGGAAAACCGAAAGCACGCTGGCAACATTTTCGACCAAGCGCACAACGCCCCCTTATGCCCCGGCAAAACCACTCGTTGCGGGTGCTCAGACCTCGCTTGAACTGGGCACATCTGCGGAAGAAATTGCGCCACCGCTGAGCACCGATATCTTTATCCGCGCCTTGAATTTTCCGGAAACTCAGAATGACACCGAAGGGTTCAACGCCCTGCGCGTGGCGCTGAAAGACCGCAAGACGGCACAGATCGTGCAAGCCTCGCAGGATGTTCTTACACTGCTCAGCCAGGAAGGCATCTATATGGACGACTTGCGCCCTGACATGGCCCGGCCCGAAATCTGGCGCCAGTTCGCGCAGGGCGCGCGGGGTCGCGCCGTTGCCGCGCTGGGGGGTGTACGGGACAGGTCCTCGCTGGCACTGACAGCTGCGCGGATGAAACAGGATCCGATTTTCCGCGACGCCGCCCACCATTTTCTCCGCCGCTTCGACAAGATGATGGCCGAGTTCGAGCCCAACGCAAGCGATGCAGAACTGAGCGCTTTGGGTGAGACCCGCACGGCGCGGGCGTTCATGTTGCTGGGACGCGTGGCCGGGACGTTTGATTAGTCCGATTTGACGACCCAAGACATCTTGGTCGCGCTGCTGAAACCAAACACGTGACTTAAAGGTCCGGTTTTTTCTTAACCCACAGGCCGAAATCCTTCGCGCTCATATAAAGCGCGGGCGCGGGGGTTTGTGTCGATAACGTCAAGCTGAACGACTGACATGTTTTGTTTCCGCGCCTCACGCTTAACGGCATCCAGCAAGGCCGTACCAACACCTTTGCCACGCGAGCCCGCGGCCACAAATATGCCATCCATCTGAAACACGCCGGGTTTCAGTTCGCGCTCCAAAATGCTGAGGATGAGGGCGCGCCAAATGGCCCCAAACCAGCCATAGACCTTTGCTAGGTCTGACATTCTGCCTCCGGCCAATGCACCATCGCGTGTCTTGAAACCTGCAAGCCCCAAAACCCGGTCTTCCTTGTCCCGTGCAACCAGCGCATAATCCGGGTTCAACGAAGTTTCGAAGAAAGCCAGCCCCTTTTCATCCGGGCCCATGACTTTATTCAGTTTCGCCGAAAATGCCTGCCAGAACAGGGTCGCCACCAGTGGGCGTTCAGCATCAGAAAAACCGCGTGAGACCGTGATTTTCACAATCCGAAACTTCCATACGGTATGAAGCGAACCATATCCCCGGGTTGGATGTGCCGAGCTCCATCTTCAATTTCGACCAGCCCTTCGGCCCAGCTGAGCCCGCTGATCCTGCCCGATCCTTCTGACTTGAAGACTTCAACCCGGCCTTCCCGTATGCGCGCGCGCAGGTATTCGCGGCGGCCCGGTTTCTTGCGCTTTTCAAAGGCCGCGGGAACTTCGAACCCTTGCGGTTCGATCCAGCCTTCGCCAGACATCAGGCCCAGCGCCGGTCGCGCAAAGATCAAGGTGCAGACCAAGGCGGCAACGGGATTGCCGGGCAGTCCAAAGACAGGGGTTCCGGACCACAACCCCAAAGCCAGAGGGCGACCGGGTTTCAAGGCGATCCTCCAGTGTTGCATCGCCCCCGCCTGGCGCAGCAAGGCAGACACGTGGTCTTCGTCACCAGCAGATGCGCCACCACTCGTCAGTATCACTTCTGCCTGTTCCGCAGCCTGATCCAGCCGTTCCCGCAGGGCGTCCCGATCATCTGAAACACGCCCCATATCCACAGGTACAAACCCCAGCCTTTCGACCAGAGACAACAGCATCGGGCGGTTGGCGTCGAATATCTGTCCCGGTCCGGCGCGTTCTCCGGCGTCGACCAGTTCATCACCGGTCGATACCACGGCGACACGCAGCGGCTTGCGCACATTCACCTCGGCAATGCCCAAAGCGGTGAGCAGCGCAAGATCAGCCGGTGTCAATCGGCGTCCTTTAGGCAGGGCCAGATCGCCTGCGGCCACATCCTCGCCCGCTTGCCTGGTATTTGCCCCCTTTTTCAGCGGGCCGTGGAATGCGATATGCCCGTCTTTAACTGTGACATCCTCTTCCAGAATAACCGTATCCACCCCGTCAGGCAGCGCGGCACCCGTCAGAACGCGCACTGCCTGACCCGCGGGAACATCACCGTCGAACGGGATACCGGCTGCAGCACGCCCATCGACCAGCGGCAGGACCTGTGGCCCATCTGAAACCGGACCAGCGAACCCAAACCCATCCACGGCTGTATTCGGCTGCGGCGGGTTGGAACGTTGGGCTGTCACATCTTCTGCCAGAATGCGCCCACTCGCCGTATTCAGCGCGACCACCTCGACCGAGGTAATCGGATGCAACCTGTCGCGCAAATAGGCCAAGGCGTCATCAACGGGCGTCCACTCCACACCCGCTGGCAGTGCAAAACAATCGTTGCGCAATGGTGGCGGGGCTATGTTCGGCTTTTTCTGAGTCACACCCAATATCCAGCCTTCCTCTGCCGCTGAAACATCTAATTGCGCTTTCAACTCCTGCTCTGTCAAACGCGACAGAGTCAAGGCGACCTGTTCGACCTGCCAAGCATCCTTGATCCGCCCGTCCGGTGGCGCACCCAAGGTGAGCGACGGCCAGATTTCCACAAAGGCAACGGGTCTATCCAACGGCTCGAACGGCCAGACCGCGACTTGTCCGGCAAAGCGATGGCGGAGCCTGCTCAGAACTGGAAGCCCCATCATCACCTGCCCACCGACCGCGCCTGCACCCGCCATCTGCCAGCAGGTGAAACTGCCTTTTGCCAAGGCTTCAACCGCACGACGGTCGGAAAACGGATTGGAATAGCCCGTCTTAGTTCGCGGCAAACCATCAATGTCACGCCCGAGGCCATTCATCCAAAATGGGCCTCTTCCTCCGAATTGTCGATTGATCCGGCCTGCCAAGTCGAAACGATTGTTTGTTTTCGGACCGTCCTCGACATGCTGTTCGAACCAATCCCACAAGACCAAGGGGTCATCCGTTCCGGTCATCGCGCGGGCAAAACCCTTCGGGTATCCAAAAGGGAAGTCAAACCCCAGAAATAGGCGCCGGCCTGCTTTCAGTTCGGTGTGGATCAGGGCACCCAGCCACGCCTCGGCAAGCGCCCGGTTGCCTAGGTATTCAGGTCCCTGTGCCCGCCCTTCACGCGCAATACAGACCCAGATCGCGTCTTTGCGCGGTGTTGGTCCGGTGTCATTTCCACCAGACCAGTCCACCATGGCAAAGGTCTGGAACAGGGTCACAAACCGACCTCATCCAATATGAAGTCCGCGATCCTGACTGTATCATTCAAGTCGAAAACCGGGCAATCCAGTTCCAGCGCCGTGTCGCTGGCAACGGCTCGAACGGTATCGTTTTCAATCGCGATCAAAGGGTTTCCCGCCTCGGCGCGAAACGCCTCGATCTTTGGGTGGCCTTCCCGCTTGAAGCCTTCGACCAGCACCAGATCAACCGGAGAAAGCCGCGCCAGCAATTCGGCCAAAGTTGGCTCGGGCGCACCGCGCAGCTCTTGCATCAAGGCGACGCGCTGCCCCGACGCAAGCAACACCTCGCTGGCACCAGCAACGCGGTGACGATGACTGTCCGTGCCCGGCTGGTCCACATTGACGCCGTGATGCGCATGTTTGACAGTTGAGACGGTAAAACCCCGCCCCGTGATCTCGGCCACCAGCCGTTCCATCAGCCCGGTTTTGCCTGCGTTTTTCCAGCCAGTGACACCGTAGACTCTCATACCTGCTCCAACAGTGTCCGGGCGCGGTCCAAATCGTCAGGTGTATTGACGTTGAAGAACGGATCAAACGGGTCAGCCTGGAACATAGCCTCGCGTCCGTCATGTTTATCAGTCCACAGCACGACCTTGCGCAACCCGTCCGTCAGAGCCGCCCGCAGATCATCGCGCAGAGCCACAGGCCAGAGCCCAAAGGTCGGGTGCCGGTTGACCCGCCTGCCCCCTCCGGATTTCAGCGCTTCGTCGCCCGTTCGCGGAGTAGTGGCCAAGACCAGAGGATGCACCTGCCCCTCTGCCGCCTCTTGCAGGCGCGCCACCAAATCACGCGGGAAGAACGGTGTATCTGCGGCAGCCGTTACGATACTGTCGGCCCCCTGATCTGCCGCCCAGTCGAGCCCCGCCAGAACACCGGCCAAAGGGCCAGCGAAGCCTTCAATCGTGTCAGGCAGAACGGGTAGCGTCAAATCGCTGAAACGCTTGGGGTCACCATTTGCGTTCAGGGCCAAACCATCGACTTGAGGAGACAGCCGATCAACCACATGGGACAGCAGGCTCCGCCCGCCAATCTGCAATAAACCTTTGTCACCACCACCCATCCGGGTGGCCTGCCCGCCTGCGAGGATGACGCCGAGAGGTTTTCTGTTTTCATCACTCATTGGCTACTCTTCCGCCGGTGTTTCCTGTCTTCGGCCACAACCGTCGACGGGTCCACATCGCGAACCAACCGTTCCTCACCGGAAAGACAAACAAAGCGCTGTCCGCGCATCCGGCCGATCAGCGTAAGGCCGACCTCACGCGCGATCTCGACACCCCAGGCGGTAAAGCCGGAACGGGACGCCAACACAGGAATACCCATCATCGCCGTTTTGATCACCATCTCGGATGTCAGGCGACCGGTGGTATAGAGGATCTTGTCCTCTGCCGTCGCCCCCTCGGACAGCATCCAGCCTGCGATCTTGTCGACGGCATTATGGCGACCCACGTCTTCCATATAAACCAGCGGACGGTTTTCGCGGCACAATACAGTCCCATGAATTGCCCCGGCCTCAAGATAAAGCGACGGGGTGCGATTGATCTTGGCAGCCAGTTCGTAAAGCCACGAGGTACGCACCTGCACTTGCGGCAGCTGAACGCCCTCAAGACCCTCCATCATGTCCCCGAACACCGTTCCCACAGCGCAGCCACTGGTGCGCGTCTTTTTCTTCAGCTTGTCCTCGTACGAAGTCGCGCGTGCGGTGCGGACAACAACGGCTTCAAGATCATCGTCGTAATCGACACGGGTAATCTCATCATCAGCCAGCAACATGCCCTGATTTCGCAGAAAACCCAGCGCCAGGTATTCGGGATAGTCGCCAATGGTCATCGCCGTCACAATTTCCTGCGCGTTGAGGAAGATCGTCAGTGGGCGCTCTTCGACTACTGAAATCTGGCTGACCTCGCCATTCTGGTCCACGCCCTCGACCGCACGGGTCAGGCGGGCCGCGCCCGGATCAGGAGCGATTACATAGTCTGACACGTCGGTTTCGGTGACCAATTGCAACCCCTCCACAAGACCGATACTGCTGCTGGCGTCACCATAGGATTTAGCCATGGCCTCTGCCACATCCAAGTCATACTTCTGGAAAGGTTTTCGCGACGGCACGCCGTTTGTCTTCGTGGCTGTGCCTTTTGGCCTGTTGTTTGGTGTCTTCGCGACAGAAGCCGGGTTGAATATCGTGCAGACCATTGCCTTCTCCGTCACCGTTTTTGCTGGCGCGGCGCAGTTCACAGCTCTGCAACTTCTGCAGGATGAAACGCCTACAATCATCGTTTTGATTTCGGCGCTGGCAGTGAACCTGCGGGTTGCGATGTATTCCGCATCGCTGACGCCGTTCTTGGGTGCCGCCCCCTTGTGGCAAAGAGCATGTGCGGCTTACCTGATCGTGGATCAGTCTTACGCCTGTTCAATCGCGCAGTTCGAAAAAGAGCCTGATCTAACGATCCCCCAGCGAATGGCCTATTTCCTGGGTTCGGTCACTCCGATCACACCGCTGTGGGTTCTGGGAACCTGTCTGGGTGCCGTGCTGGGCGCTCAGATCCCAGAGAGTTGGGCGCTGGACTTTGCCCTGCCGATCACCTTTCTGGCGATGATCGGACCAATGATGCGTACGCTGGCCCATGTCATCGCCGCCCTGGTCGCCATTGTCGTTGCCCTGCTGACCGTGAGTGTGCCGTTCAATCTGGGCCTGCTGATCGCAGGCGCGGCAGGGATGATGGCCGGCGCGCAGGCGGAATTGATGCTAAAGCGGAACACGCCATGAACCAGATCGATCAGACAACAATATGGATCATCATCGTGGGTCTTGCGGTGGGCAGCTATGCTTTGCGCTTTACCTTTATCGGTCTCGTCGGTGATCGCCCAATGCCGCCCTGGTTGTTACGTCACCTTCGATATACAGCCGTGGCCATCCTGCCCGCACTGATCGCGCCGCTGGTGGTTTGGCCTGCGGCCACCGAAGGACAACCGGATATACCCCGTATGTCGGCCGCAGCGGTTGCATTGTCTGTGGGCATTCTAACCAAGAACGTGCTGGCGGCCATTTTTACCGGGGCGGCAACACTTTACACATTGCTGTATCTAGTTGGATGAAGCCGCGTCCAGCTGGTTCAGCCGCGCATTGTTGAACGCCAGTCCCTTTTGCAGGTCCGCGTCGTCGTTTTCACGGTATTCCGCCGTTTGAACACCTTGCAACGCTCCAAACTGATCCGACAGTTTGACCGGATAGAATGTAGTCGTGATCTGTTCGAACCCCGGAACCTGCTGCAACAGTTGCGAAGTAGAGTTCGCACAGAAAGCACCAGCCACCGGGCCCATCTGCTTGGCCAGTTGCAATGCGATTTCGGCCTGCTGCGGAGAGACCTCGATCGTCTGGATGCGCGCATAATGTGTTTCGCGGGCGTGGCTGCTGCGATACGCACGTTCGACATTCGGAGTGATTCCGTACAGCACGTCGTTCCTGATCGGTACAACATCCGCCCGGAACGATCCTGCCGGGTCGAAAATAACCCGCTCCCTGCCACTGATCATCAGCGACGTATGCGCACCCGAACCGGTCCGGGTGCTGATCATCGTGTACAAGGTCAGGGTCGATGGCCCCGGATCGCGATAGGAGCGGGACGTGATTTCAGTCTGATCCGCTTGCGGGCGCTGTGATGCAGCGCAACCAGCCAACGTTGCGGCCACAAGGCACGCAGTCAATATCCTGAGCAAAGCCGCCCCCGAGTTGCTTACGAGGCGAAAACTGCCAGGAACAGGCACAACAAGGCGATTGCAACCACACACCAGGTGGTGGCTTTGATGAAACCGTTGAAAGTTTTGGTTTGAACATCGATGTTCATTTCGCCGTGCTTGTATTCAGCCATGAGTCTCAGAATCCCAATTCGCGTGTTTGACTTGTTGGATAATGGAAAACAAAACGCCTGTCACCACGTCATTCGCGCGCAGGGCGCGCTTACTTGAGGACCGAGCATCCGGGATAACCGAACCCCCATCGCCAGGGCAGGCCGCTGCACGGCCCGCCACCGAAACGAACCGCCCCATACATGGCATCCGCGGTGATCGCGTGAATGGTGCGGATCTGGTCAGGTTCCATATCATAGCGATCCGCGTATTCGTCGGCATACAGATCTCCATGCGCCTTAACACAGGCATGCAGGGCATCATCCGCCGCCAAACGCGCGTCATAGCTTTCCTCGGCCGAATCCGCGCCGCCGGCATTGTGATATGCCCGGTCGTGGATCACACAACAGTTTTCCCAAGGCGGATGTTCTTCAAAAAGCTCGCCAACCTGCGGGAACTGCTTTGCCACCCAGCGCCAGCTTGCGGACAACCCACCCGAACACCCGTCTGTTTCGAATGGTTGCAGCTCGGCGCTTTCGCTCTGGTCCATCAAGGCGCGATGGGCAGGCATTTCGAACCGGCGCATCAAGTCCTGTGCCAAGGCGGCGTGCGGAATAACGAGCAACAGCAGCGAAAGATTAAGGGCTTTCATCGCGCATCGCCTTGGTGTCGACCTGCAATCCGAAAGTCGTGGCCAACCACAACATCAGCCGCTCTGCTGGTCCCATTTCGGCACGCACGCGCAGAACCTCATTGGCCATGGCCGGGCGGTCGGTGATCAGACCATCAACGCCCATAGACGCCATTTTGGACATTTGCAGCGGATCGTTCACTGTCCAGACATAGATATCCTTACCGGCATCGTGAACCTTTCGGATCAGGCCCGGAGTTGCCATCCCTGCATTGATTGCGACAAACTCGCCCTCCAACCCCGACAGATCACCAATGGCTGTGGCCGCCAATACACCCGAACGCCAGTCCGGGCGCAGTTTCTTCATCTTTTGGACGGCCGGATATTTCAACGACATGGTGGCGACCTCGTCCTGCATCTCCAACTCTTCCACCAGATTGATCACCCGGTTTTCCAGATCGATATCATGGCCATAGTATTTCAGTTCGATAAGAACCCTGGACTTGCCTTTGGCCGCCTCCAGCACATCACGCAGAGTTGGCGTTCGTTCCGAGGCGTATTCCGGATCAAACCAGCTGCCGATGTCGATATCTGCCACATCCGCCATCGTTGCATCCCAGACCTTCAGGTTAACACCCGCCAGCTTCATGAAATCGCTGTCATGGGCCACGATGATCACATCATCCGCAGATTCCTGAACGTCGATTTCAACCCAATCCGCGCCGTCCTCGATGGCTTTCAGAACCGAGGCCATCGTGTTTTCCGGCCGCAAGGCCGCTGCACCCCGGTGGCCAATGACCTCGGCATGATCCGGGGCCTGCACACGTTCCAGCAGACTTTGACCTGACCAAAGGCCAATAACCAACGCGGCAAGGGATGCGCCCACTGTCACAAATACAGGCGCCCGAATTTTCCGGGGTTCTGGGTGGGCGATCTTTTTTGCGTCAATATCGAAAAACCCGTCCAACAAGACGGCCAACGCGCCCAGCGCCGTTGCCGCCAGAACCAGCCCCGCCAATGACCACAGCCCTGCGACGACAAAACTGAAGGTCAGGGCCAGCTTGAGGTTGCTGCCGTCCTGCACGGGTACGAAAGTAAACAAAAGGCTGGCCACTGCGGCAATCAAAGCGGCGATGACAAGGCGCATCCCCAGCCAAAGGGCAAGTTCGATCTTCAACCGCCCGCGCCTGCCTTCGATCTTCTGCGCACTTTGGGCAAACGCCGTTCGGGGCGCAGTTCGTTCGAAAAGGACCAAATGCAGGGCCAGCGCCCAGGCGGACAGGCGACGGATCAAAAGCCACGCCAGTACAAGAACAACCACTCCGATCAGAAGAACCGCCACCTTGAAGGCGGGGGGTCGGAAGGTCAGGTAATAGTTGATGTCGTATTCAGTCAGCGTCCACCACGCGATCAGGCCAGCGACAGCCACGAATGGCAGGGCAAGCAACAGGACACGCAGGATGAAACGCACGGCAAATCCGAACAACGCCGGGAAACGGGACAGGATCAACGCGAGCGCCGCACTGCCAGCGCGCCAGGGATCTTGTTCGCCCATACGCAGCGACCCGGCCATGACCGAGAACACAAAGACCTCGGCCAGCAGAAACAGGCTCAGAACTACAACAGACGAGATAAACCCGACCGGAGACAGCAGGAACATGGCAATGTCCTGATCCGTCAAGGCCGTCTGGTCAGACAGAGAGACTGCCAGATTGACCGTCAGTGCCACCCCTGGCGCAATCAGCGCAACAAGCAGTAATCGCACAGCGATATAAATTGGCACAAAAACCCGACGCCGGGCCCAAGCCCCCGCGTAGGCATGTGTTACGGCATGGAAATATCTGTTCACGCGGTCGCCTCCGAACTGATTCATTCATTCAAAGGCGCGCAAACGTGAATTGCAAGTCAGCTGTCTTTCAGGTCCGCAGCCAGGCGGAACCCGATGCGGTTGGCTGGCTTGTCTTCAACCGATTTGGGAAGCGCACGCAACATCACGTTCAACTGGCTGACATGTTGCACCAGTTGCGTGCGGGCTCCGGTCCCGTCGGACCCGTAAAAGGTTATCATGTCGGGGTCGAAATAACCCATCCCCTCGATCCGCATCACGCCTGCATCGCCGCCAGTGAAACCCATGGCGACCTCATGATCGCCGTCCAATGTCTGTTCGAAATTCTGGATATACAGGATTAGCCGCTCGTAGGCCCATTGTGCGGGGCTTTTGCTGGCCACCGGTTTTTTCAGCGTCTCTGGCAGTTTTTTGGTTCCGGATTCGGCTTTCGGATCGGCGTGCACCTCGTAACATCTTGGCAACGCTGCGGCTTCTGCGGCCTCGGCCGAGGTTTCGATCTGGTCCTGCATTCGTCTACCCTTTGCGCTGATACAGCCATGCCCCATCCGCGCGTTGCGTCCGGGTTACTGCACCAATGTGGTAGAGGTGATTTACATGTGCAACCGCCTCAACCAGCGCAAGGCCATACTCACCCTCTTGGATTGTACGTTTGAACAGCGGCATAAAGCAGTCAGCGGCAGATTTGGGCTGATCCAGATGATCCAGCAACCGTTCCAGCGCGCCATGGTGGTTGTCAATCAACTGCTTCATGCGCAACGGCAGACCGGTGAAGGGCAATTTGTGCCCGCCTAAAACCAGATGATCGGGACGGGCGAGTACCTGAAGCCTCTCACAGGCCTCCATCCATCCTGACACCGGATCTGCCATGGGTTCGGTCGCATAGACACCCAGATTGGGACTGATTGAACTGAGGATCTGATCACCGCTGAGTACCAGATTGTCATCGCGGCTCCAGAAGGTGGCGTGTTCCGGCGCATGGCCATTGCCCATATGAACGTCCCAGTCACGTCCACCCATACGGATCACGTCACCCTGCTTGATCCCGGTAAAACCCAGCGGCATGGGATAGACCGTGTCGGCAAAATTAAAGGGCCGGTCCGCCATCCGTTTGTTCAGAACATCGGATGCCATCCCCGCACTGCGATAGAATTCCAGCGTTTCTTGCGGCCAGGTTTCCTGCACATCCAGCGTCAGCATCCGCGCAAACAGCCACGAGGTGCGGCTTGTCACCAGCTCGGCGCCGTGTTCCGTCTGAAACCATCCGGCATTGCCAACATGGTCGGGATGATGGTGAGTCACCACCACCCTCCTGATCGGCTTGCCTGCAAGTGGCCCGGCCATCAACGCTTCCAAGATGCGCCGCGTCTTGTTCGAGGACAGCCCCGTATCGATCACGGTCCAGCTGTCGCCATCGTCCAGAGCGTAGATGTTTACATGGTCCAGCGCCATCGGCAGGGGCAGGCGCATCCAGAGAACACCTTGGGCAATCTCGGTGGCCGCGCCCTGCGCGGGCGGTTCAGCCCACGGATATCTGATCCCCAAGACGTGATCCCCATCCATCAGGCCGCAAACTCGTCCGTGCTCAGCGCGAAAAGGTCATCCGCCCCGTTCTGCGCCCGCGCCAAAAGGCCCGAATGTTCGGGCAACAGGGTGTTGATATAATATCGCGCCAGTTTCGCCCGCGGTCCCTCTGGGTCGGCAAGGGCTGCGGTCAGGTGATAATGCCCGCCCAGCACCCGGGCAAAAGCCTGCAAATAAGCAACGGCGCCTGCAAAGCGGTTATTCAAATCATCCTGTGCCACCAGCCATTCTGTCGCCTCGCGCAGTGTTTCGGTGGCTTCCCAGACCGGACCCGCCAGATCAGGCAGCGTTGCACGGGCGCGTTCGGCCTGGTCTTCGATCTCATCCAGCAGGTTCGAAGCAGCCTCGCCCCCGTCCATCATCTTCCGCGCAACAAGGTCCATCGCCTGAATACCGTTGGTGCCCTCGTAGATCGCGGTGACACGCGCATCGCGATAGAACTGTGCCGCGCCGGTTTCCTCAATATACCCCATGCCACCATGCACCTGGACCCCGGTTTCAGCCACACGCATCCCGGTCTGAGTACCAAACGCCTTGCTGATCGGCGTCAACAGCGCGGCCCGCGCAGCCCAATCGGCGTCACCAGTGGCCTCTGCCATATCGATCGCAACCGCATTGGCCAACAGGATCGCGCGCGCGGCATAAACATCAGCACGCATATCCAAAAGCATGCGGCGCACATCCGCATGATCGATGATCGTCTCGGACGGCGTTTTGCCTTGTTTCCGTTCCAGGGCATAGGCCAACGCATGCTGGTATGCACCTTCGGCCACGCCCACGCCCTGTCCGCCCACACCAAGACGCGCATTGTTCATCATGGTAAACATGGCAGCCATACCGCCATGTTCGGCACCCACCAGCCAGCCTTTGGCTCTGTCATATTGCATCACGCAGGTGGGCGATCCGTGCAAACCCATCTTGTGTTCCAGCGAAACCACTTTTAGATCATTGGCCGCGCCCGGGTCACCATTTGCGTCAGGCAGGAATTTAGGGACAAGGAACAATGAAATCCCTTTGGTGCCGGGCACCCCATCGGGAAGGCGAGCCAGTACCAGATGGCAGACATTCTCGGTAAAATCGGTATCGCCCCACGAGATGAATATCTTTTGACCGGTGATCGAATATGTCCCGTCACCGTTCGGCTCAGCCTTCGCAGACAGCGCGCCAACATCCGATCCGGCCTGAGCTTCGGTCAGGTTCATGGTGCCCGACCATTCCCCCGTCATCATCTTAGGCAGATACAGCGCTTTCAATTCGTCGCTGGCGTGATGCTCCAACGCCTCAATCTGGCCCTGAGACATAAGCGGCGCAAGTTGAAGCGACAGGCAAGCAGCACTCATCATCTCGTTGACCGCCGTGGTGATGGTCATAGGCAGCCCCATCCCCCCGTATTCAGGATTGCCACTGATCCCGATCCAGCCACCTTCGGCAATTGCCTTCCAACCGTCTGCATATCCCGGAGAAGTTCGCAGCACGCCATTTTCAAGTCGTGCAGGTTCCAGATCACCGGGGCGCTGCAGAGGGGCCATCACCTCTTCGCACATTTTTCCAGCTTCGGTCAGGATCGCATTGACCACATCCCCGCTGGCATCAACAAATTTATCCGTCGCAGCGACCTGGTCGAACCCGACCACATGGTCCAGCAGGAACTGGTAATCTGAAATTGGGGTGCGATAGGGCATGATCACTCTCGAAGGCTAACAATTCAGAACATATCGGCAGGCTTGGAATTGTGGGCAAGCGCCGGTAAGCGTATGAGCTTGGATCAATTACCTACTGTCCCTTATGTTTCAAGCAACCAAAACGCGGCGTCACCAGTTATGATCTCAACCGGCACTCAGGAATTGACGGCGGATCCCGGCGGTATCGCGCGGGCTGCAGATATGTTGCGACAGGGCCTTCTGGTCGCCTTCCCGACCGAGACGGTCTATGGCCTGGGCGGCGATGCACGCAACGGGCAGGCGGTGGCGTCGATCTACGAGGCCAAGGGGCGGCCCAGTTTCAATCCCCTGATCGCACATGTCGCATCGGTCGCCGCGGCGCAACGGTATGTGCTATGGTCAAATCAGGCCGAGCATCTGGCGCAGGCCTTTTGGCCCGGTCCGCTTACCTTGGTTTTGCCCTTGCGCGAAGGGCACGGGATTTCTTCGCTAGTGACGGCAGGTTTGGACACGCTGGCCGTGCGCGTTCCGGCACATCCGACAGCGCACGCGCTGCTGGCCGAATTTGATGGCCCGGTTGCTGCGCCATCTGCAAACCCGTCGGGTCAGATCAGTCCGACCAAGGCAAGTCATGTCTGGTCAGGTCTTGGCGGCAAGATCGCGGCTGTTCTGGATGACGGGCCGTGCGGTGTCGGGCTTGAATCCACCATCATCGGTCTGGCTGGGGAACCCGCGCTTTTGCGTCCAGGTGGCATCGCGCTGGAGCAAATCGAAGAGACGCTGAAAACACACCTACATCTGCATCAATCCGGTGACCTTCTGACCGCCCCCGGCCAGTTGCAATCGCATTATGCGCCGGATGCTCCGGTCCGTTTGAATGCCGAAACCCGTCAGGGTGACGAGGTGTTGCTGGGATTTGGACAGGTTGAGTGCGACCTGAACTTGTCCGCCATTGGCGACCTGACCGAAGCGGCGGCAAATCTGTTTGCGTTTCTGCATCAACTGAACGAAACCGGGCGACCGATTGCCGTTTCTCCGATCCCAGGCACGGCATTGGGGGCGGCAATCAATGACCGGCTGCGGCGCGCTGCAGCACCTCGCGACAGCTGATCAGGCCCGCCCTGCGCTGGCAGAAAGGGTTAGCGGGTCCACGCCCAAAGTAGCCAACGCTGCCTCCCATTTCGCATCATCGGGCACATCGAAAACAAGCTTGGGTGTCGCGTCGGTGGTCAGCCAACCGTTCATGGCAATTTCATCCTCAAGCTGACCGGGCCCCCAGCCGGAATAACCCAGCGCCAGCATCGAGTTCAGCGGCCCGCTGCCTGACGCCAAATCCTCGAGCACATCAAGTGTCGCCGTCATGCTGAAGTCCTCAGAAATCTGCATTGAATGCAGGTTGGCCTCGTAATCGGCGCTGTGAAGGACAAAGCCGCGCGACATCTCGACCGGCCCACCGAAATGCACAAGGCGCTCTCCGACAATCGGAATACGGCAGGCGATGTTCAGTTGACCCAGCAAGGTCTTTATCCGCAGGTCCGAGGGCTTGTTCACAATCAAACCCATGGCTCCATCGTCGCCGTGGCTGCACACATACACCACCGAATGGTCGAATCGCGGATCCCCCATACCGGGCATCGCAATCAACAGTTTTCCGGTCAGGTCCATGGGCCGCCATCTCTTTCTCAGAACACCTCAACAATGGCCCCGCAGCATGTCTATTGGCAAGAGAACAACGGGTATTTTGACGGATTTCATCCCAGTGAACAGAACGTGACTTGGAATCTGGGCCAACGCCGCGCATTTAAGAGGGATGAAGATGTCGATGAAACACACTGCTGTCGCCGCACTTGCTTGCCTGCATCTGTCCGCCCCGGTTGCCGCACAGGGCCTGGATGGTGTCGTTCAGCTGGATGTTCTGGATGGTGGCCGGACTGCAAACGGCACTTATCTTACCGCCTTAAAGCTGACGCTCGAGGATGGTTGGAAAACCTACTGGCGCGCGCCGGGAGACGCTGGCATCCCGCCGGAAATCAACTGGAAACGGTCAAGCAATGTCGGGCGGGTTGAGATCACATGGCCTGCCCCCGATGTCTTTGATCAAAACGGGTTGCAGTCGATCGGTTACAAGAACCAACTGGTCCTTCCTATTGAGATTACGCCGCGCAACCCTGCCAAGCCGGTCCGATTGCAGGGCGAAATGGATCTGGGCGTCTGCAAAGACGTTTGTATTCCGGAACGTCTGGGCTTTGACCACACGCTCGACGCCAATGCCGGGCGCCATCCCGCGATTGCCGCGGCACTGGCGCAACGTCCCTATTCCGCGCAGGAAGCTCGCGTGTCCAGTGCCACGTGTCGTCTGACGCCAACGAAAGATGGTATGCGTATCGAAGCACGAGTGACCATGCCATCGGCAGGTGGTCATGAAGTTGCTGTGATCGAACCCGGCAATCCCACCCTCTGGGCTTCGCAGCCGGTTGCGCAACGGCAGGGCGATACGTTGGTGGCCGAGGCCGAGATTATCAATGCATCGGGTACACCCTTTGCGCTGGATCGGTCTGAAATCCGGATTACAGTTCTGGGCGCCAATCACGCAGTTGATATTCAGGGTTGCAGCGCAGGCTGAATTCATGACCCAATCGCCAAAAATCGGTGCCCTGGCCGTTGTTCTGCATCAGGATCAGGTTCTTCTGGTTCAGCGCAGCAAGCAGCCCGACGCCGGGCTGTGGGGCTTTCCCGGTGGCCATGTCGAATGGGGTGAAACCGTATTGGAAGCGGCGCAACGCGAATTGCTGGAAGAAACCTCGGTGATCGCGCAACCGACACATTATCTGAACAATCTGGACCTTCTGCGCCGAACCCCAGATGGGCTGGTCGTGTCCCATTACCTGCTGGTCGGGGTCGCATGTCAGTATCGCTCGGGCACGCCGAGGGCCGGTGACGACGCACTTGATGCCCGGTGGTTTCCCATCGATCAGATACGCCAGGGTAACCTGCCCATGAGCGCGCGGGTCATTGAGCTTTTGGAATATGCCTTGCGTGCGGTTTAAGTACCTGCCGATTTCGTGAGGCGACCATAGAGTATACCTGAGGCAGCAATGCTTAGAATCACAATCGGTACAGCGCCGGCAACAAACGCGCCCAGCCCCATTTTCAATGCGGCAATGCCATCATCACCGGGATAAAGGCTTTGTAGCATGGCAAGCGGTGCACCGTTGACAGCGGGCCAGATCATCGTCAAGGCAAACCAGATCCCAAGTATCACGCCGGTTCCGGCCAACGCGCCACGAACAACCTTGTCAGGGGCCCGTGCAGCACGGCGCATGGCTGTCATCGGACGTGCCACGTCATTAAGAATTCCCAGCAAGGCAGGTACAAGAACCAACACCAGCAACATTCCGAAACCAAGCCCGTAGACCAGTGTGATTACAGTCGGTTTCAAGAATTGCGCCTGTTGAGAGCCTTCATATAGTAAGGGCGCAAGGCCAAGAACCGTCGTCAGCGTGGTCAGCATCACGGGGCGCAACCTGTCTGCCGTGCCATCCAGAATAGACGGAATCAACCCGCGATCCTGCTGGTATGCGTCGATCGTAGTCACCAAAACGATCGAATCGTTGATGATGATCCCTGTCATGCCCAACAACCCGACAACCGTGAACATGCTCAGCGGAACCTCCCAGATGTAATGGCCCCAAATTGCCCCGACCAGGCCAAAGGGAATAATCGCCATAACCACAAGGGGTCGTGTCCAGCTGGCAAAAACCCAGGCCAGTACAAGATAAATACCGGTCAGGCACAGGATCAGACCGTTGCGGGCCTCGGACAGGAATTCGTTTTCCTGTTCGCTCAGACCCGACATGCGCCACTCAACCTGCCTTTCGGCCGCGATATTGGGAAGGATCTCGTCCTGCATCACGCGTTCAATTTCGGCGGCCCGTGCCGGATCGTCTTCCGAAATATCGCCTGTTACCGAAACCACCCTCAGGCCGTTTTCACGCCGAACCGTCGAAAACCCGGACTTGCGCTCGACCGAAACGATATCAGCCAACGGTACGTAGACCCCATCAGGAGAACGCATCAGAGTTCGTTCCAGAAAATCTGCTGTCAGTTCACCTTCGGGCAGTTCGACACGGATCTCGGCACTGCGCGGCCCGTCAGGGAAGGTTGCGGCCTCAATCCCGTTCAAACGGTTGCGCAAAGCCCGCCCCAGCGTTTCGATCCGAAAGCCCAGCGCCTGACCCTGCGCCGTCAGGTCAAGAAGAAACTCTTCCTTGTCATATGCCAAAGTGTCCTCAAGTGCCGAAACTTCAGGAAACTTCGACAGCGCAGTTTGCAGATCTTCAGATGCGGCTTTCAGGACATTTACGTCTGAGCCATAAAATTGCACATCGATTGCATCGCCGCCGGGGCCGGACCGCCAACCGCGGAAGCTGATCACTTCGACCTTGGGGTGACGCGGTACGAAATCCTGTAGCTCGCCCACAAACTCAAAACTCGAATATGGGCGCAGATCGGCGTCGATCAATTCAATCGAAATACCTCCCAGCACACTGCCGTCCTTGCCGTCAGCCGCAGCAAGCGCACGCCCGGCATTGCCACCAACTTCAGCCAGGACATAGTCAATTGGATTTCGGCCATGACGCTCTTCGTAGATCCGGCCCAGTTCGTTGGTTGCATCCTGTAGAATGCGCATCATCTCAAGTGTATCTGACCGGGTCGACCCTTCGCGCATAATAAACCCGCCGCTAACCGAACTGCGTTCAGGCGCGTTGAAGAACCGCCAGTTCACGTCGCCACGAATGAACAATGCGACCTGACTGGCCAGGATGGCGATCATCAGCGCGGCCACCACATAACGCGCCCAGATCACCCAGGCGATCAGCGGACGGAACAAGTGATCCCGAACCCAACGAAAGCCACGATTGACGACACGGTTCGGCAGATCGTACCAGTGTTCTTTGGCCGAATGCGCAATTGCATGCGCCATGTGATTGGGCAGGATCAGGAAGCATTCCACCAGCGATGCAACCAGTACTGCGATCACCGTGAAAGGGATATCGCGGATCAGCTCTCCGAAACGTCCTCCAACCAACGTCAGGCCGAAAAACGCAATCACCGTCGTTACCGTGGCGGCCAGAACCGGCATTGCCATTCGACGGGCGGCACGCTCAGCGGCTTCCACAGGTGTCTCACCCAATCGACGGGCGCGATAATCGGCGTGCTCTCCCACGACAATCGCATCATCTACGACGATCCCTAAGGTGATGATCAAACCGAACAGGGAAACCATATTCACCGACAAACCGCCCAGATACATCAGTGCAATCGCCGCCGACATCGCCACCGGAATGCCCGCAGCAACCCAAAACGCAATGCGCGCATTCAGAAACAGGAACAACAGGATGACAACCAGCCCCAACCCCATCAGCCCGTTATCCACGAGGATATTTAGCCGGTCGGTAATTGCTTGCGCCCGGGTGCGGATCAGATCAATTCTCACACCTTCAGGCAGGCTGGCCTGCATCTGGCGGGCAACGTCCTCGACCGTGTGCTGAATACCTATCGCATCGCCCAGGTTCGACCGGTCCACTCTGATGGACATGGCGGGATTGTCGCCCACATAATAGCTGCGGTGCCGGGTGACGTCTTCGATCCGAATTGTTGCTATGTCACCAACCTTCAGCTTCGATCCATCTTCGTTAACCCGCAGCGCGATGCCTTCGATCTGTTCGGGCGTACGTTTCTCAGTCCCTGCCCGGATACGAGCCCCGGCACCTTCCACATCGCCCGCAGGATCCGTGGTGACTTCGGCCCCAATCGCCGCCGCGATTTCCGCCATTGAGATATCATTGGCAATCAATTGCGCTGTGGTGACTTCGACAACGATGCGCGGTGCGGCAATACCCCGGATCGTTGTGCGGGTCACACCCGATGCGAACAAACGATTGACAAGCTCATCCGTCAGTTTCGCCAGCTGAGCAGTATCGGTCGGCCCCGTGATCACCACATCCGTCACCCGATCACGCCACGCACCACGTTGAATCCTGGGCTCCTCAGCGTCTTCCGGCAGATCTGTGACAGCGTCTACGGCGGTCCTAACATCCTCGACAGCGCGGGACACATCCCAGTTGGGTTCGAATTCCAGCCTGATCCGGGTCCATTCATGATGCGAGGAAGCCTCGGTGCTGATCACCCCTTCGACGGCCAGCAGCGCCGGTTCCAGCAACTGCACGATCCCGGCGTCCATGTCCTCGGGCCCAGCACCATCCCAGGTTACGGATACATCGACGCGTTCCAGAATAACGTCCGGAAAGAACTGTGCCCGCATGTTCGGGATTGCCGCCGCGCCAAGAACCAGCATGACAAGCAACAGCAGGTTGGCAACTGTCCGATGCCGCGTGAAGTAACTGAGAATGCCGCCCGCCGCGCCAGGTATCTCGCGCATCATGGCGTTTATCCCCCAGCCCTGGTTTCAATACTGCGCACCAAAGATGTCGGCACTCGAGCTTCGCGCAGCCGGGTTAGAACCTTCGTCTTTTCCTTCGGTGGCATCGCACTGTTCGCCTCGACCTGAGCCACAAGTTCGGCGCGTTTCTCGTCCGTCAGCTCGACCATTCCGGGGTCTGCACCCGCCTCAAGCCGTAGGGGCCGCACACGCACGCCCGACCCAAGCAGGGGGGTTCGTCCGACGACGACCTCACGCCCTTCCAACCCGTCGCCCCGCAGCAGAACTTCGTCCCCCTGGCGGCGGATGAGCTGAACCGGCAGACTTACCAATCGGTCATCAGGGCCAAGAACCAGAACTGTTCCGGATGCATCAAGGACCGAAGACGGCAGTCGGTAAACTCCGGCAAGGGGCTGTTCCTGAACTGAAACCGTAACGAAATCTCCAGGTTTAAACCCCGATGCCTCTTGCAGGCGGGCATAGATCAACCGCCCGGTCTGGCCTTCACCGGCAGACCCGCTATCGCGGCTAATCTGGCCAACCGCGGTCAGATCGGTCCCTGTGACTTCAAGAGATATGGTGACCGGAGCATTGATCAGACGATCGCCGCCATCCAGAAGCCGCACATATTGAGCAGTTGACACCCGAAACGCCACCTCTAAGTCGTTGGGATCAACCAGTTCAGCAACCTTTTCATTTGCCGAAACCAGCCGCCCTTCCACAAGCGTCACATCCGTTAAAGTGCCGCCAAAGCCTGCCCGGATTGTCATGTCGCCCAGATCGCGCTCCGCAGCTTCCAGTGCTATCATGGCTCGGGCAAACAGGGTTGATGCCTGATCCACACGGGATTCAGCCTGTGCCAGCGCAATACGCCGCGCCAGAACGGCCTGTTGCGATGATGCTGCGGCCAGTTCGGCCTCTTCCACGCTGGCGGCGGCCCCCACGCCCCGTGATTCCAGATCCCGTTGGCGTTGCAACGCCCTTTCTCGCAGTTCCGCCTGAGCCTCGGCCGATTTCAGCTCGTCCTGCGCCAGCAGCAACGAGCGTTCTGCATCTCGCTCTTCAAATTGGGCGTCCAAGAGATCGGACTTTGCCCGATCCAGCGCGGATTGCGCATCTGCCGGATCCAGTTCGACCAGCACTTCGCCAGCCTCAACAATTCCACCATCTTCAAAGTCTTCTGCCAGCCCGACAACGCGACCTCCAAGCGCCGCACGCAGCTCCAGCCTGCGGCGGCTTTGAACCTCTCCGAAAGCTTCAAGATATGGGGTGACGGTTTCCGCCTCGGCAGGCCGAACCGCAACAGCAAAGATCCTTTCTCGCGAGGGCGGTGTCGCGTTATCGTGCGTCAAAGCCTCCTGAACGGCCCCCACGATCATCTGCACGGCAACGAACAACAAAGCCAGCGCCAGAAACGCCAGAAAAATACCGACAAGACTATGCCGCAGAAATCGCATCGATCAGTTACCCCGGTTGCACCACGCTGCCGTCCACAACATGTAGCTGGATCAGGAAATATGCCAAGCCACAAGGCGGTTATACGGAACGGAACGTATGACCAGTCTACTTCCGTCGCAGATGTTCGTCCAATCTGGGCATTATTTCCACAAAATTGCACGGGCGATGGCGATAATCGAACTGTTTTTCTAATATACCGTCCCACGCATCCTTGCAGGCTCCCGGGCTGCCGGGCAAGGCGAACAGGTATGTCCCCCCGGCAACGCCCCCCGTCGCCCGCGACTGCACCGCCGAAGTTCCAATCTTCTCCATCGAGATGATCGTGAAGACGGTGCCAAAGGCTTCTATCTCTTTCTCATAGACATCGCGATGCGCCTCGACGGTGACATCGCGCCCGGTCAGGCCCGTTCCGCCGGTCGAAATCACAACGTCGATCTGTTCGTCCGCCACCCACGCGCGCAACTGATCTGCGATCTCTCTGCGCTCGTCCCGAATTATCCTCCGATCAGCGACGACATGGCCTGCCTTTTGGATCCGGTCCACCAATGTCTGACCCGAGCGGTCCTCTTCCATCGATCTGGTATCCGAGATTGTCAGAACGGCGATCTTAACCGGGATGAACTCCATTGTTTCGTCAATGCGCGACATGTGGTGTCAGGCCCTTTCCAGGATGGCAAGCCGGACCGCAAGGGCCGCAAAAATGCCCCCTGTAATCCAACCCAAAATACGTGAGGCGCGCGGATTCGAGACCAGATGACGCCCCGCGCTTCCGGCGAAAACACCAACCAGCCCGTTCACCACGAACCCACCGGTGCCGATGATTGCGCCAAAGATCAAAAACTGCACAAGGACCGATCCCCGCGACGGGTCAACAAATTGAGGGATGAAGGCAAGAACGAACAGGATAACCTTGGGGTTCGTCAGATTGACAAGCATTCCGTCCCAAAAAGACAACCGGGCCGGTTTGACGGGTGCCTCGGCTGATACTGCGCCATTTCGAATGGCACACCAGGCCAGATACAACAGGTATGCAACACCAACCCAGCGAATGACATCGAACAGCGATGGCACGGCCGTAACCGCCGCGCCAAGGCCCAGCCCAGCCAGAAGGACCTGTATCATTCCACCCGCGGAAATCCCGGCACTTGCGGCAATTGCAGCACGCGGACCTGATCGCAAACCCTGACCGAAACAGAACATCATATCCGCCCCCGGTGTCAGGTTCAGCGCCAGCGCAGCGGGAATGAAGGCAAGCAGCGTTACCGTCTCGATCATACGGCGACCTCGAACCAGTTTACCTTGGGACCGAGATTGGCGATCCGGGTGCGGCCAATCGAGCCGCGATAACCCCAGCTGTCGTGAATATGGCCGCAAAACGTGAAACGGGGCTGTATCCTTTCGATCGCGTTCCGGACAGCGACCGAACCAACAGCCATACCTTGCGAGGTCACATCCCCATGACCCTTGGGCGGTGAGTGCGAGATCAGGATATCCGCTCTGTCACAGCGCGCCAGCAGTTCGGCGGCCTCACCCTCGGTCAGATCACAGGACCAATCACCAAACGGTGTGGGTGGAACACCGTAGCCGAGTCCGAACAGGCGCAATCCATCCACTGTCATTCCCGTTCCATGCAGAACATGCACACCCTCGGGCACAGCTTTGCCCAGATCCTCTGCGCTTTCGGCATTCCCGGGTATCAGGACCAGGGGCGCTGAAACGCCCGAAAGCATCTGCATCGCTTCGTCCAGACCCAGACGCATGTTACAATAATCCCCGGCGCCAATAACCAGGTCGGCATCAGCGCTGGCCGCCACCAGATCAGCGGCGCGATTGCGCGCCATGTGAAGATCGGAAAACGCCAAGACCTTCATGACTCACCTCGCAGCCGGGCTTTCAACTCCAGCAGATCAGCCCAGGCCTGACGCTTCATTTGCGGCTGGCGCAGCAAATAAGCTGGATGAAACATCGGGATCACAGGCAGGTCCAGCGCCTGATCCCACTGGCCGCGCAATCGGGTAATCCCGCGCTTGCCCAGAACGGCCTGACAGCTGATATTGCCCATCACCACCAGAACCTCGGGCCGGGCCAGCGCCACGTGACGTTCCAGGAACGGCTTCATCATCCCGATTTCTTCGGGCTTTGGGTCACGGTTCTGTGGGGGCCGCCATGGCAGCACATTTGTGATATAGACGTTCTGACTGCGATCCAGATCAATCGCGGCCAACATGCGATCCAGCAACTGGCCCGCGCGCCCGACAAAGGGTTTGCCCTCGCGGTCTTCGTCGCGGCCCGGAGCCTCACCGATGATCATCACCCGCGCACCGGGCGTTCCATCAGCAAAAACCATCTGCCGCGCCCCGCGCTTCAGCTCGCAGTGATCAAAAGCTTCCATCGCATCGCGCAGCTGATCCAGTGACCCCGCCCCCTTGGCCGCTGCTTGCGCAACCGTTACCGGGTCGGTCTGTCCGGGCTTTGACGGGGTGGTTGCCGCAACCTCTGCCTTTTTGGGCTTTGGTGACGTATCCGGCACCGAATATCGATCAACCGGAGCGTCCCCGATTGCCTCGGTCACGCCCAGTTCGACCTGCCATTCCAGCAGGGCCCGTGCAGAGTAATAGTCCAAGCCCGATTCCATATGGGTAATTTACCTGCCTGAGGGCTGATGGAAAGCGAATTGGGCTTGATCGGTCGCTCTGTCGCGTCGACCATCAGGGCACGATGCTCAGAACCTTGCGAATCCTCCTGATCGGGCTTGGACTGGTGCTTACCGGCAATCCGGTATTGGCGACGTTCCACAACGAACAGGGCCAGTGCCGTGCGGGCCAGTTCAAATGCGGCACCACCTGCTGTTCCGGCGGTCAAAGATGCAGCTTTGATGGGCACTGCATACCGCTGGGCGGCACCTATTGCGGTGGCGGGCGCAGTTGCGGTCCGTTTGAACGCTGCGTTGCCGGAGGAGCGAGCTGTGCACCCACAGGCGCGAACAAATGCACATCGCGTCTGGATTGCCCCGGTGACAGTTTTTGCAATGGGCGCGGCGAATGTGAACGGATCACACCAGATCCGGGTACAGCCCCCCCCACAATATGCGAGGATGGCCGCACTTGCGCGCGCGGCGCGTCCTGCTTGCCGGGTGGGGGTTGTTCCCGCCCGGGATGGTTCCTGTGCGAAGAAACAGGCTCGCAGTGCCGTCCGGGATTCAAATGCTCGACCCATCAGGGTTGCGTGCCGATCAAAGCCATCGACTGTGGATACGGCAAATGGTGCAAACCGGGTGAACAATGCCTGCCAGAAGGCGGCTGCGAAAAACTGCCAGAGGGTTCTGATCCCTAGGTTGCTTTGCCCCGCGTGGCTTTCTATAAGCGGCCCGATTGACAGACAGGAGCCCGCCCATGCGTTTCGCCCATCGTCACCTTCTTGGCATCGAGCATCTGTCGCAATCCGATATCACCGAAATTCTCGACCTGGCCGAAACCTATGTCGACATGAACCGCCAGTCGACCAAACATTCGGACGTGCTGTCGGGGCTGACCCAGATCAACATGTTCTTTGAAAACTCAACCCGAACGCAGGCAAGCTTCGAACTGGCTGGCAAGCGTCTGGGCGCGGACGTGATGAACATGGCGATGCAGGCCAGTTCGATCAAAAAGGGCGAGACGTTGATCGACACTGCGCTGACTCTGAACGCGATGCATCCCGACCTTTTGGTGGTGCGTCACCCGCATTCAGGCGCGGTCGATCTGCTGGCGCAAAAGGTCAACTGTGCTGTTCTGAACGCAGGCGACGGGCGGCATGAACATCCGACACAAGCGCTACTGGACGCGCTGACGATCCGCCGCGCAAAAGGTCGCCTGCACCGTCTGAACATCGCCATTTGCGGCGATGTCGCGCACTCCCGTGTTGCACGCTCGAACCTGATCCTGCTGGGCAAGATGGAAAACCGCATTCGTCTGATCGGCCCGCCCACACTCGTGCCGTCGCAATTCGCCGAGTTCGGGGCCGAGGTATATGACGACATGAACGAAGGCCTCAAAGACGTCGATGTGGTCATGATGCTGCGCCTTCAGAAAGAACGAATGGATGGGGGCTTCATCCCGTCAGAACGCGAGTACTACCACCGTTACGGCCTGAATGCGGAAAAACTGGCGCTGGCCAAACCCGATGCCATCGTCATGCACCCCGGCCCGATGAACCGCGGGGTTGAGATCGACGGAACGCTGGCTGATGACATCAATCGATCCGTTATACAGGAGCAGGTGGAGATGGGGGTCGCTGTCCGCATGGCCGCCATGGACCTTCTGGCCCGCAACCTGCGCGAGGTTGCATGAACAATCTGAAGGTCGCCCCCCATGAACGCGGCGTCCTGCGCATGTTCACGCTGGACATGCGCCCAGAAGAGGCAAAGTTCCTGCGCGAACCGGGTGCCGCCGATCAGGTGCTTGGCGTCGACGGGCTGGACCCCGAGCAGATCGACGTCTTTCCGGTGTCCGACCTCGAGGAACTTGGGCTTTACGGCTATCTGTACGAAGGGTGTGGCGTGTCCGAGGATCAGTTGGACCGTGCCGCGCTGGCGCAGATCGGCGGATGGGTCATGGTCCTGCGCAGCGCAGCGTTCAAAGACCAGACCATGACACTTGAACCCGATCCCCGGCTGCACCTGACGGGCCTTTTCACGGAAGAGGCAACCAATTGGACCGGCGGAACGATCGAAACCGAATGCGCCAGACCTTTCTCGGCCCCGCAAACCGCGCCGGTTGACAACAAACCGCTCCGCATTGGCTCGGCTGTTATGGCATTGGTAGTACTTTTGATCACCGGAGGGATTCTATGGCTGATCCTGTAGTCTTTGCCCCGGACAAGGGCGCGTATATCCGCACCAATGCGTGGCTTGCGGCCGCTGCCATGGCCGGTGCAATGGCTGTGTTGTGGTTGACCGGCAACCCTTATGTCTGGACCGGAGCACCTGCTGGCCTCGCCGCTATCGGCATCCGCGCGTGGTATCTGGCATCGGAAGAACTGGCCGCAAACTGGAAGATGACCGACACTTTGTTGACCGGTCCCGGCGAGCGAAAAGTTGCGCTGAATCAGATCGAGGCGGTCAAAACCATGGGCAGTTTCGTGCAAGTCGTTACCAAGGGCGGAGACAAACACCTGATCAAGTATCAGGCCGATCCCGCCGCCACGAAGGCCGCCATCGAAAGGGCTGTTCCATGAATACCGTTCTTTTCACCAACGCACGCCTGATCGACCCCGAAGCGGGAGCAGAGTCAACTGGCTGGTTGCAGGTGAACGATGGCCGGATTACCGCCCGAGGCGAAGGAATTGCTCCGAGTACGGAGGGGCATATCGTAGATTGCAACGGCAAGTGCCTCGCCCCTGGCATCATCGATATTGGCGTCAAGGTCTGTGAACCCGGTGAACGTCATAAGGAAAGCTATCGGTCAGCAGGACTTGCTGCCGCGGCTGGCGGTGTCACGACGATTGTCACCCGACCAGATACTCTGCCAGCAGTCGACACACCGGAAACGCTGGAATTCGCGACACGTCGGGCGCAGGCCGATGCGCCGGTCAATGTTCTGCCGATGGCTGCCCTGACCAAAGGGCGCGAAGGGCGCGAGATGACCGAAATCGGGTTTTTGTTGGACGCGGGCGCGATCGCCTTCACCGATTGCGATCACGTCATCACCAATACAAAGGTGTTTTACCGCGCCCTGACCTATGCGAAGTCCTGTGGCGCGCTTGTGATAGCCCATCCGCAAGAGCCGGGGCTGAGCGCCGGGGCCGCGGCGACCAGCGGCAAGTTCGCAGCATTACGCGGCCTGCCTGCGGTTTCGCCAATGGCGGAACGAATGGGGCTGGACCGCGACATTGCCCTGTTGGAGATGACCGGCGCCGCCTATCACGCCGACCAGATCACCACGGCCCGGGCGCTGCCTGCACTGGAGCGCGCCAAGCACAATGGGCTGGACATAACCGCAGGGACGTCGATCCACCACTTGACGTTGAACGAGCTTGACGTGGCCGACTATCGCACCTTCTTCAAGGTCAAGCCGCCGCTGCGATCAGAAAACGACAGGCAAGCGGTTATCGAAGCCGTTCGCACCGGGCTGATCGATATCATCAGCTCGATGCACACCCCTCAGGACGAAGAAAGCAAGCGCCTGCCGTTTGAAGAAGCGGCCTCGGGTGCGGTCGCACTGGAAACGCTTCTGCCCGCGGCCTTGCGCCTGTATCACGCGGGCCAGCTGGATCTGCCGACGCTGTTTCGGGCCATGGCCCTTAACCCGGCCAAGCGGCTTGGGTTGGACAGCGGTCGCCTGTCGAAAGGCGCGCCAGCCGATCTGGTTCTGTTCGATCCGGATGTGCCTTTTGTGCTTGATCGGTTTGCACTAAAATCAAAATCTCAGAACACTCCATTTGACGGCCAGCGGATGCAAGGTAAGGTCATTTCGACCTATGTAGCAGGTAATGAAGTGTTCCGGAGACCCTGATGCCCCCAATCGACAACTCGACTAGCGAACTGCTCCAATGGGCGGTGGTTGGATACCTGATGGGCTCCATTCCCTTCGGCTTGTTGCTTGCCAAGATCATGGGGCTGGGAAATCTGCGCGAGATCGGGTCCGGCAATATCGGGGCGACAAATGTCCTGCGCACCGGCAACAAGGCCGCTGCGGCGCTGACCTTGCTGTTTGACGCAGGTAAAGGCGCGGCGGCCGTTCTGATTGCACGTGCCTATTCGGGTGAAGATGCGGCCCAAGTGGCTGCACTATTGGCGTTTTTGGGCCATTGCTTTCCGGTTTGGCTGAGCTTCAAGGGCGGCAAGGGCGTGGCGACCTTTCTGGGGCTTTGGCTGGCACTGGACTGGCGCGTCGGTGTTGCCTGCTGCCTCACTTGGCTGGTCGCGGCGGCAATCTGGCGAATATCTTCAGTTGGTGCACTGGCAGCTGCTGCGCTTTCCACAACCTGGGTGTTGTTGCTGACAAACGGGACTACATTTATCCTTGGGATAATTCTGACACTTCTTGTCTACTGGCGGCACAGCTCGAACGTTGCCCGGATCAAGGCCGGAACGGAACCCAGAATCGGAAAACCGTGACTGCGTCAGACGCGTTTCTGTCTGCCCTTTTTGCACTGCCGTTGGGCAGTTTCACCGGAACCTCCGGCGGTCGACGCTATGTTGTTGTGCGTCAACAAATGGCGCGTGGTAAATCCCACAAGCTGGTTGCGCACGAGCTAGGCGGAACCGACTATATCAGCCTGAACCTGTATCAGACCCAGGGCAGCGGCGCGTTGCTTCGACCCTGTGAAATGCCCGCAAACAAAGTCATCGCATTTGTCCTGAACCTAAGGCCGGATACCTGAGGCGGCTCGGCAAAAAAGAACAGTGGCTCTATCACCTGCGCACAATCACAATTCATTGTTTTGAACGTGATCAGCCCGCTTCCCAAATCGCTATCGTGACGGTCAATTACGGGCCACACAGGACAACAATCTGGGCCTTACGGCGGCAATTATTGCGGTGCTGAACGGGCTCATTTCACGAAAGGTGAAGCAATGAACAAGTTTAAATCTCTGATCAGTGGCGTGGCACTGTCTGTCACGTTGGCAACCTCCGCACTGGCGGCTGGCGTCGAAATCAACGCAAGCTCGACTGGTCTGGCCATGCAGGGCTATGATCCGGTGGCGTACTTCACCGCTGGCGAAGCGACCAAGGGCGATTACCGCATTACTGCATTGCACGATGATGCACTGTACCGGTTTTCGTCGGAAGAAAACAAAGTAGCCTTTGAAGCCAATCCTGATGCATATCTGCCCGCATATGGCGGCTATTGTGCCTTCGGCGCGGCCATGGGCTTTAAATTCGACGGCGACCCGAACCACTGGAAGATCGTTGACAACAAGCTGTATCTGAACCTGTCCAAAGACATTCAGGAGCGCTGGGAAGGCGACATCCCGGGTTTCATCGAAAGCGCGAGCGCAAACTGGGAAACGATTGCTGAAAAATCCCCGGCAGAGCTGCAATCGCAGTAAAACCTAATTATTTCAGGCACAGCGGCGGCGGGTTTTCCGCCGCCGTATGTTATTGAAGACCTCTTGCCCTTCCCATTCAGCGCATCAAGTGTCCCAATTCAATGGGCAATATCGTTTGGATACTGCGTTACAGGTCCAGAGTTACAGGTCCAGAATTGTGCTGCCAGTCGTTTGCCGCGCCTCAAGCGCACGATGCGCATCAGCAACCTGATCCAAGGCAAAACGCTGATCGACATGGACTTTGACCTCACCCCCCTCGACTTTGCCAAACAGGCGACGTGCCATTGCCTGACACACCGCATGATCCGCGATATGAGTAAACAACGTGGGCCGGGTGATCTTGAGCGAGCCTTTCTGGCCCAGAACCCCAAGGTTGAACCGTGGAACCGGGCCCGAGGCGTTGCCGAAGGAAATCATCATGCCCAGCGGTTTCAGGCAATCCAGTGATCCTTCGAACGTGTCCGCTCCGACCGAGTCCATCACCACGTCTACGCCCTGACCCTTTGTAATCTCAGCCACGCGTTCTGCGAAATTCTCGGACCTGTAATTGATGCAATGCGCGGCCCCGTTAAACCGCGCAAGGCTGCATTTCTCGTCACTCCCCGCCGTTCCGATCAAGGTGATGCCTTCGGATTTAGCCCATTGGCATGCGATCAGCCCGACCCCGCCAGCTGCCGCATGGAACAGGACCGTATCACCCCGTTTCAATGGTGTGGTCCGGTGAAATAGGTATTCAACCGTCAGACCTTTCAGCATCATCGCTGCACCGGCTTCGAATGTGATGCCATCCGGTAGCGGGCAAACCTGCGCAGCGGGCATCACGCGCGCCTCACAATAAGCACCGGGCGGGGCTGCGGCGTAAGCGGCCCGCTGCCCCGGCTGAAGGTGGGTCACCCCATCCCCAACCGCCTCAACGGTTCCCGCCGCTTCCATGCCTAAAGCATGGGGAAGATCAAGGGGATACAGGCCGGTGCGTTGATATACGTCGATGAAGTTCAACCCGCAGGCCTGATGCCGAATACGTATCTCACCCGGACCGGGGTCACCTACAGGCCTGTCTTCGATCCGCAAAACCTCAGGCCCACCAAATTCGTGAATCACAACCGTTTTCGCTGTTTTCTGCATCCTGACCTCCTCTTGCCTGCCATCAAGCTAACATGACTGTGACACAGGGCAATCCGTCCGATGCCGGAGTATTGATCCAGATTTCGAAAATTTATGTTATACTGAGGCATGGCGTTGCCGGTTGGGCCGGCCACGGGTAACTGAATGCCGGATCCGTTCCGCGGCGCAAGTCTCGCCAGGGAAGGGTGAAGAAATGGCTAAGACAATCGGAAACCCGATCAGCTGGGCGGCCCAGGCTCTGGGCGCCACAGGTGACCACGTTACAGAAAGCGTCTCGCAACTTGGCAGTGCAGATCCAACGCAAGTGCCAATGGTGCAGACCTTGACCCTGCAAGACCTACGCGCCTGCCTGAGGGCGGGGTATCAGGATTTTCTCGAAACCCGAGCGGATGTGGTGTTCATTGTCCTGGTATACCCGGTTGCCGGGCTTTTGATGTTCGGCTTTGCCCTGAATGCCAACCTGGTTCCGCTTCTGGCCCCTCTGGTCGCTGGCTTCGCGCTGATCGGGCCAGTTGCGGCCGTGGGCCTCTATGAGATCAGCCGCAAGCGTGAACAGGGCAGCGAGGTTCACTGGCTGGACGCATTTGGTGTGCTCCGCTCGCCGTCATTCGGAGCAATTCTGGTTTTGGGGTTTTACCTTGTGATGCTGCTGCTGCTTTGGCTGATGGTGGCACAAAGCATTCACACCTACACGATGGGCCTCGAGGTTCCAGCGTCGCTCAGCGCATTTGCCACGCAGGTGTTCACGACCTCCGCGGGCTGGACGATGGTCATTGTTGGAACAGCGGTTGGATTCGTTTTTGCGCTTTGCGCACTGGCGATCAGCGTCGTCAGTTTTCCCTTGCTGCTGGACCGTAAAGTAGGCCTGCCGGTTGCTGTTGTGACATCATTCAGGGTGCTGCGTCACAACCCCGGCGTCATTCTGACCTGGGGATTCATCGTAGCGGTGCTTTTGTTCCTGGGGGCTTTGCCACTGCTGTTGGGGCTTATCGTGGTGATGCCCGTTCTGGGTCATGCCACGTGGCATCTGTATCGCCGCGCCGTTGCGTGAACGCGCGGGAGACGCCCGCGCATTCTAAACTCAACCCGCGATCTTCAGAACAATCTTGCCGATATGACCCGAGCTTTCCATGCGCGCATGGGCGGCGGCGGCCTCGGTCAGATCAAACTCGCTGTCCATCACGGGCGCAACTTTTCCGGCATCCAACAGAGGCCAGACAGCTTCGCGCAGGTCCTGCGCGATTTGCGCCTTGGCCAGATCACTTTGTGGGCGCAATGTGCTGCCGGTCAGGGTCAGGCGCTTGACCATCATCAGGGCAAAGTTCAGCTCGATCACAGGCCCTTGCAGAAACGCGATTTGCACCAGCCGCCCATCTTCGGCCAGGGCCTTGACGTTGCGGGGGATGTAATCACCTCCGACCATATCGAGGATCAGGTTTGCCCCACCTTCGGCGCGCATGGCTGCTACGAAATCCTCGTCGCGATAGTTGATCGCTTTTTCGGCGCCCAGCTTGATGCAAGCCTCACATTTCTCATCCGACCCAGCCGTGGCGAAAACGCGCGCGCCAAAGGCATTGGCCAGTTGGATTGCCGTCGTACCAATACCGCTGGACCCACCGTGAACCAGAAAACGTTCACCTGCCCTCAACCCGCCACGCATGAACACGTTGGACCAGACTGTAAAGAAGGTCTCGGGCAGACACGCTGCCTCTTTCATTCCCATACCCGCGGGCACAGGCAAACAATGAGCCGCTGGGGTCGAAACGTATTCCGCATAGCCACCGCCGGGCAGCAGTGCGCAGACCTGATCACCGACAGACAGTCCTTCGACCCCCGCACCGACCGAGACCACTTCGCCCGAAGCTTCAAGCCCCGGCAGGTCACTGGCGCCCGGCGGCGGATCGTAAGCGCCCGCGCGTTGCAAAGCGTCGGGGCGGTTCACCCCGGCATAGGCCACTTTCAATACAACCTGTCCGGCCCCCGGCTTAGGGATAGGACGTTCGGTCAGCTGCAAAACATTGGGACCACCCGGTTGAGAGATCTCAACAGCACGCATCATCTGGGTCATAGGCACCTCCTTTGCCCAATGCCTAACAGGCATCAGAGGCAAGGCCCAGCACCAAGACGCGTTACTTTCGGGGGTTCAACATGCCAGGCAGATCATCCCGCATCTTGGCCGGCGCCCTCACCTGACCCGCCAGCCAGTTTGGAACTGCAAGAAAGGGTTTCAAGACCGGGTTGTCACGCACCTGAGCCTTGAGCTTTTCGAACTCCATGACATTTGCGATCCGGCGATCCAGAAACTCCCACGTGCGCTGATGGTCAGGGCTGTCATCACCCAGCCAGAACAGCAAGGTCGAGGAATAGACCCCCGACAAGGTTGCCCGTTTGGTATACCAGTTCACATCTTCCGACGTATCGCCCAGTGCGTCCCATATCAGGTCGCAGGTCTGCCATAAGGCCTTGGCCCCATCGGTCGCATACGCTGGCAGGGAAAACAGCGTCATGCCCCGGCGCACCAGCTCTTTGTCTTCAACAGCCTGCAACCGGAACCGGACCGCAGCGGCAATCTTGTCGCGAAGTTTTAGCCCGCTCATGTCCTCGGACCTGAGGCGGTCCAGCATCACCTGATCGCCGCGCGCATGAAAGGCCAGTGCCAGATCAACCGCCCCGCGCGGGCAAATTGCACGTGCCAAACCGTCATCCAGACCACAATCGGAAACCGAGGCGCGAAAGCTGGTTTCCGACCAGCCGTCGAAAGGAACATGGTTCAGCATCGCGTCCAAAAGCTGCCGTTTTGCATCTTCATATGTGGTGGTCATGACAGTTCTCCGGTTGTCAGGTCCAGTACTAGACAAGTTAGGGCGGCTTTGCTATACGGCCAACTCCTGCAATTTCCTTGCAACTCTATCTAGAAAGGTGGTGACAACCACATGCAGGTTAGTGTTCGCGACAATAACGTCGATCAGGCGCTTCGTGCCCTGAAGAAAAAGCTGCAGCGCGAAGGCGTGTTCCGTGAAATGAAGCTCAAGCAACATTTCGAGAAACCGTCCGAGAAGAAAGCGCGCGAGAAAGCTGAAGCGATTCGCCGTGCCCGTAAACTGGCGCGCAAGAAAGCCCAGCGCGAAGGTCTGCTCTGAGATCTTTGATTTCGTCCAGCTTTGGATGACACTATTTGACGACCCCCGAGGCATGGCCCGGGGGTTTGTCGTTTCAGGGCTCGGATACAATCCGCCGACTCGTGGTTCAGGTTGTGCGGCAAGCTGCCATTTCCGTACAGGCAGTGTTTTGCCCGGCGCTTTGCAGCGCAGCGAATCTCGTCTCGGTAGCATCGGGCCGCCAAAACTCGCCTGAATTGCGCCGCCCTCTATCACCCGCGACGTCCCCGCCTCTAAGTGAGCCCGTCCGCAAGGACACAAACACAAACGGAGGCAAATATGTCGACTGCAAGTACATACGAACGCGAGATGCTGGCGCTGATAAACCAGGAGCGCACGTCCCGCGGTCTCACCCCGCTGCAACTTGAAACGCAGCTGAACGACTCGTCCGAAGATCACAGCACCTGGATGCTGAATACAGACACCTTCAGCCACACCGGTTCAGGCGGTTCCAGCGCAACCCAGCGGATGCAAAACGCGGGGTTCGATCTTGAAGGAAGCTGGCGCACCGGGGAAAACATCGCATGGCAGTCCGAACGCGGCGCGCCGGGTATCAGCGACGATGTCGCCCAGTTGCATCAAAACCTGATGAACAGTCCGGGTCACCGCGCCAATATCCTAAACCCGGATTTCAAATATATCGGGATCGGGATCGAAACCGGTGACATGCAGGGCTTCGATGCGGTGATGGTTACGCAAAACTTTGCCGCAACCGACGCGGCTGTCATGCTGGACAACGGCAATACAAACGCGCCGCCCGTTCCCCCGACAACACCGGATGAAGTTGCAGAGCCCGAGGAACCGGAAACCGAAACCCCGGATACTGACGTCACCGAGACCGAAGAGCCTGGGACTGAGACCCCCGAAACCGAGGAGCCGACACCCGAGACACCAGACACCGACGTCACAGAGACGGAAGAACCGGAACCTGAAACCCCCGGTACCGAGGAACCAACACCCGAAACACCGGACACTGACGTAACCGAAACTGAAGAACCGGAACCTGAAGCGCCGGATACTGACGTAACCGAAACCGGGGAACCGCAACCTGAAACGCCCGATACCGAAGTCGTGGATGGCGGTGAGCCGGAAGCCTTCTGCTTTGACATTCAGGCCTTCCTGGATGAAATCGCCAGCTTCCTTGAAAACCTGCAAGCGCAGTTTGACGAGTTTGATTGGGCCGACGACATGAATGGCGGCACTGATGTGGCAGATGTCGACGACGTCGATATCATGCCGACCCTAGATACCACCCCGGAGACCGAGATTGAGCCTGTCGACACCGAAACAGCCGAAGACGATGGCTGCGATGTCTTCATGATCAATATCTTCACCCATGACTGCATGATGGATGCAGCCTGATCACTTGAAATTGTGCGAGGTCGGCCCTGCCGACCTCGCATGCGTTGCTCAGTAGATCTTTGGAACGTAAAGCTCGTCTGGCAAAACCCGCCGCTCGTATTCAGGATTGTACCGCCGGTCCGGCAAATTGACCTTTTCCTGTGGCACGTCTTCGTAGGGGATTCTGGTCAACAGATGCTCAATACAATTCAGACGTTCGCGTTTCTTGTCATTGCCCTCAACGATATACCAAGGTGCTTCGGGTATGTTGGTTCGGAACAACATGTCTTCCTTGGCCTTCGTATACGCCTCCCAGCGAATACGGGATTCAAGATCCATCGGTGACAGTTTCCACTGTTTCATCGGGTCGTGAATACGCATGAGGAACCGCAGTTGCTGCTCTTCATCCGTGATCGAAAACCAGTATTTCAGCAGAATGATCCCTGACCGGACCAGCATCCGTTCAAATTCGGGAACGTCCTGAAAGAACTGTTCAACCTGGTCCTCGGACGCAAAGCCCATCACACGTTCAACCCCTGCCCGGTTGTACCACGAGCGGTCGAACAACACGATTTCACCGGCCGCAGGCAGATGCGGCACGTAGCGTTGAAAGTACCATTGGCTCTGCTCGCGGCGACTGGGCGCTGGCAGGGCAACCACACGGGCGACACGGGGGTTCAGACGCTGCGTGATCCGTTTGATCACGCCCCCCTTGCCCGCACTGTCACGGCCTTCAAACAGGATACAAACCTTGGCACCAGTGTGCTGCACCCAATCCTGCACCTTGATCAACTCGGCCTGCAATCGCAGCAGGTTTCGGAAATAGACCTTGCGATCCAGCATTTCGGGGTGCTGGTCCCGATAGATTTTGCGGACTTCCATCGACAGCATAGGCTCGCTGAACTCGATCTCGAAATCTTCGTCCAGCGTGTCTTCCAACTCGGCCTCAAGCCAGTTCTTGGTGCCCCCATCGTTTTCGTAAGCCAAGATCAGCTCCTTCTCAGTCATCGGGTTCGAACCATATCGGGCCTGTGTAACCGCCTGATGTCACCAGGTAAATTGAAGCCGATCCGTTGCAGCAGTCTCAATCGGAAATAAGCGTCTGGACGGGTATATGGTCTTTTACCCGAATGTGTACGTCTGGCCCAAAGGATACAAGCACAAGAATTGACACAAGGCATCAGTCGCGCGCTTTCTAGTTGCTTGCATTGCCTTGTTTTTGTGCGGCATGACTGGGTCCACAATTCAGACGAGAACGCCGTGACGTTATTCTTTTCGACATTGCCTGTCATCTGGCCCTGGCTGATCCTGATCACAGCGCAAGTCGCGGCGATGGTGCGTCGAACTGGCCTTGCGTTTGCCCTGCTGGTTCTGTTCGTCAGTGTTGCTTGGGTTGCCGGGCTGATGTCACCGACAGCAATCGTGGCGGTGGCGCTTGGTCTGATCGTGGCCTTCTTCCTCCCACGCCAGACAGGTCTGCTCGCTATCGCAGGGCATACGCTGTTGATCCTGTGGTGCCTGGCATTGGGGGCACATCTGTTCCCAGGGTTCAACAATTTGAAACTGCTGGATCAGGTGCAGGCAAGTGTTTTCAGCACAAGTTTCACACTGCACCTGAATCTGGACAAACCCATGGTCTTCTTTGCTGTTCTTCTGGCCAGGCCCGGAATGCTGAACAGCGCAATCCAGACCAGAATAAGACCTTTGCTAGCGGGTTTGCTGATTTTGCCTGGCCTGTTTCTGCTGGGTCTATCGCTGGGCGCGGTGCGCTTGGACCTCTCAACCCCTTATTGGTGGATGGTATTTTGCCTGTCCAACCTGTTTCTGACTTGTCTTACGGAAGAGGCGTTCTTTCGCGGCTACTTGCAGTCGGCCATTACCTCGCGCCTTGGAGTAACAGGCGGTCTGGTCTCCGCCAGCCTGCTGTTTGGATTGGCGCATATTGGCGGAGGACCCGCGCTTGTAGTATTCGCAGCCCTTCTCGGGCTGGGGTGCGGGTTGGGATATTATGCTACCGGTCGGCTCTGGGTGCCTGTTGCGATGCATTTCGGGTTTAACCTGACCCACCTGCTGCTGTTCACCTATCCCGGCTCATTATGACGGTCAGACCGGCAAGGCCGTGGTCTTGAACACGGTACGCAACGCAAATGAGCTTTGCATCTGCGCCACCCCCGGCAAGCGCGACAGGTATTGCCGGTGGATACGCGCGAAATCTTCTGTATTTTCCGCCACAACTTTCAGAATGTAATCTGCGGTACCTGCCATCAGGTGACACTCCAGCACATCCGGTATTCGGGCCACCGCCTTTTCGAACACATCCAGAACCTCTTCGGCCTGACCTTGTAACGTGATTTCGACAAAAACGGTGGTTGGCACGTTCATTTTCCGCGCATCCAGCAGAGCCACGTAGTTGCGGATATAGCCGTCAACCTCCAACCGTTGAACGCGGCGGTGGCACGCAGACGGAGACAGGTTGACCTGTTCAGACAACTCGGAATTCGACATCCGGCCATTCTTCTGAAGTGCGGCCAGAATCTTTCGATCGGTCGTGTCCAGGCTCATTCCTGCAATTCCTTTGCGAGTTTTTTGAATAGTACGGGAAATTCTTCCAAAGAAAAGTCCATTAGCACGTTTTCTTTCACAGAAATTGCGCCACGAAATGCACATAATTTAAGCAGCTTATGAACGGAGAGCCCAATGAAAATCGGTTGCCCCAAGGAAATCAAACCTCAGGAATTCCGCGTCGGGATGACGCCCAATGCCGCTCAGGAAGCGGTTGCACGCGGACACCAAGTCCTGATCGAATCCGGTGCAGGCATCGGCGCAGGTTTCGACAATGACGCCTATGTTGCAGCAGGCGCGCAAATCGTTGACACCGCAGAAGAGGTGTTTGCCACCGCTGACATGATCGTCAAGGTCAAGGAACCTCAGGCGGTTGAACGCAAGATGCTGCGTGAAGGGCAGTTGCTGTTCACCTATCTGCACCTGGCTCCGGACCCGGATCAGACGCACGACCTGCTGGAGTCGGGCTGTACCGCAATCGCCTATGAGACCGTAACGGATGCTAACGGCGGTCTGCCGCTGCTGGCACCCATGTCCGAGGTCGCCGGTCGGCTGGCACCTCAGGTTGGATCCTGGACCTTGCAGAAGGCCAATGGTGGCCGTGGGGTTCTGATGGGCGGCGTTCCCGGCGTTGGCCCGGCCAAAGTAGTTGTGATTGGCGGCGGCGTCGTCGGGACACATGCGGCCAAGATTGCCGCCGGAATGGGGGCTGATGTCACCGTTCTGGATCGGTCGCTGCCGCGTCTACGCTATCTGGACGATGTCTTTGGCGGAACCTTCAAGAACCAGTATTCGACAGCGGGCGCCACCGCTGAACTGATCCAGGACGCTGATATGGTCATCGGTGCTGTTCTGATCCCCGGCGCAGCCGCACCGAAACTGGTGTCGCGTGCTCAACTGTCGACGATGAAACCCGGCGCAGTACTGGTGGATGTCGCCATCGACCAAGGCGGGTGCTTTGAAACGTCAAAAGCCACCACCCATGCCGACCCGATCTACAATGTCGATGGTATCATGCACTACTGTGTGGCCAACATGCCGGGCGCTGTTGCGCGCACCTCGACCATCGCACTGGGCAATGCCACGATGCCGTTCATGCTGTCGCTGGCCGACAAGGGATGGAAACAGGCATGTCAGGACGATCCGCACTTGCTGGAAGGTCTGAACGTTCATGCTGGCAAACTGACCTACTATGCCGTTGGCAAGGCCCTTGGCATCGACGTCGTTTCGCCAAATGTGGTGGTCAAATCGTAAGTGCCTCCTATCCTGAAGTTGCCTGGTGATGGTAATTCTCAGGGTGGCGCGTTCGGTACCGAACCGACGGCTTTCACAAAAAAGGGCACCGCGTTTCTACGCGGTGCCCTTTTCAATACGCGGACGGTATGAAAGACTGTCAGATCATTGAGCGCCAGCCGTCACCCCTGTTTTTGAATTTCGACCGAATGTGGATACGGAATCGAAACACCTTTGGCGTCAAACGCCTCTTTCACCACTTTCGTAAGCTCGAACTTGACGTCCCAGTAATCGGCTGCCGCACACCATAGCCGCGCAGTCAGATCGACCGAGCTGTCACCCAGATTCGTGACCCGCACCCAGGGTTCAGGGTCGCTGTGAATTCGCTGGTCGGCCTTGGCCACATCCAGAATGATCTGCATGGCGGTATCTGCGCTGTCCCCGTAATCAATTCCAAACACCAGATCGACACGTCGTGTGTCATGGGCAGAATAATTGGTGATGATCGACCCCCATGCCTGACCGTTTGGAACAATGATCTGAACGTTGTCGGGGGTCACAAGCTCGGTCGTGAACAGGCTCAGGTCCATAACGGTTCCTGCCGTGCCACCGATATCCACATACTGTCCAAGCTTGTAGGGCCGGAAAACCACCAACATCACACCGGCCGCAAGATCACTCAGCGTACCCTGAAGTGCCAACCCGACAGCCAGCGAGGCAGCACCCAGAATAGCGACGATACTGGTGGCTTCTATCCCGAAGATCCCCAGAACGGCGACCAGAACTATGGCCAGAATTGCCCACTTGATCACACTGGCGGCAAAATTCCCAAGTGTCGGGTCGATCTGTGGTGTTTTGTTGATCCGGCGGCGTACTACACCCGCAATCGTTCGGGCGGCGATCCAACCCAAAACAAGAACGATCAGAGCTTTCGCTGCATTCAAGGCAATGGGCAAGTATTGATTGGCCATACCAATCGCCTGCTCAGCCAAGTCGGCGGTTTGTTCCATCTCGAATTTCCTCGTGTTTTCTGTTCGGCAATTCTAATAATACAGGCTCCGCGATTGGTGCGGAGCCCGATGTCGCGACGAAACGACAGGTCTACTTCTTCAAAGCGTCCCGGATTTCCATCAGGATGTCCAATTCGCTAGGACCTGTGGGGGCTTCTTCAGCCGCTTCTTCCTCTGCTTCGGCAGCGTCTTTGACCTTGTTCACCATCTTTACCAGCATGAAGACAACCCAGGCGATGATCAGGAAATTGATGATCGCCATTATGAAAGCACCATAGGCAAAGACGGATGCGCCTGCTTCACGTGCCGCTTCAAGGCTGGCACCTTCGGCCACATCGCCTGCCAGAACGGCGTAGTTGTTCGTAAAGTCGATACCCCCTGTGAACAATCCAATAAGCGGATTGATCAGGTCGCCCACCAACGAGGTAACAATTGCGGTAAATGCGGCACCGATAATGATCCCGACCGCCATGTCCATGACATTGCCCTTGGCAATGAACGTCTTGAATTCTTCCAGCATAGCATCCCTCTTGCTTTTTTAAGACCACGCCTCTGTTCACGCATGAGCGCATAGGAATTGTGCGTTAAACGCATGAAGAAGGGTATGTTTTTTAGGGGAAAGCCACCCTACTTTTCCCCAAACGGCATTACTCAGGAGGTTTCATGTCTCAACTTACGCCTTTTTTCGTAACCGACAGATGGCCTGCGAAGGATCCCAGCATCCTTCAACTTTACTCCTATCCAACGCCAAACGGCGTAAAAGCCTCGATCATGCTTGAGGAAACCGGCCTGCCCTATGAGGCGCATCTGGTGACACTGGCAGATGCGGATGTCAAAAGCTCCGAGTTCCTGTCGCTGAACCCGAACAACAAGATCCCGGCGATAATCGACCCCGACGGTCCGGATGGCGTGCCGCTGGCCCTGTTCGAAAGCGGTGCCATCCTTCTGTATCTGGCCGAGAAAACAGGTAAGTTCCTTGGCCAAAACGCGGCAGACAAGCACCGGATCACACAATGGCTGATGTTTCAAATGGGCGGCATCGGGCCAATGTTTGGCCAGCTAGGCTTTTTCTACAAATTCGCAGGCAGCGCGATAGAAGATCCGCGCCCGCGCGAGCGTTACATCAACGAAGCCAAGCGCCTGCTGAACGTGGTGAATACGCAACTGGAAGGACAGGATTGGATCGCGGGCGAGTATTCCATCGCGGATATCGCTCTTGCTCCGTGGCTGAATGCACTGGATTTCTATGGCGCTAAGGATGTTGTTGACTGGGACGGTTATTCCAATGTCGTCGCTTATGTCGATCGTTTCTTCCAACGCCCAGCGGTTCAGCGCGGCAAAGCCATACCCGCACGAGACTGATAACAGTTAAAAGAAATGGGGCGCCAAACCGGCGCCCCTTTTATCGATCAGCCGGGCAGAGCGCCTGTCAGCACGTAACGTAGAATTTCGACCACCTGAACGGGTTCTTCCGCCACAGCCAACGCGGCGGCATCAACCTCTTTCAGCGCGTGCTGGTGATCCGAGCCATGCAGAACGATGATCGACTTGCCCAATGCTGCAGCATAACCCGCGTCAAAGGCGGCGTTCCACTGCTTGTATTTGTCGCCAAACCTGACGACGACAACATCCGCATCTGCAATCCCCTTGCGGGTCCGGATCGCATTGACCATCGCTCCCTTGTGGTCGTGCCAATACTTGTTCGGCTCGGCCCCAAGAATGGCCACACCACAATCATCACTGGCCGCGTGATCAGTAACAGGGCTGTTGAAGGTCACGTCCAAGCCTTGCGCCCCATCGATGATCTGCTCACGCCAGTCAGTGTGGATTTCTCCGGAAAGATAAACGTTCAGGCCCATGGCAAACTCCGCTGTTGTTTCCGACCAATTTAAGGGTCCCACACCCAAAGCCCAACGCGAATTCCGGAAAAACCCCTACATTTTGCGAGCCACTAGGAATCGGCGAGCGTCACGTACGGGGAAACTGTCGCTCTCGATGATGCGGAACCCGGCGTGTTCAATGGCCGCATCAAGATCCGCCTCAGACAGGAATCGCACAAACGGAGCCTTACCAAAGAACTGCATGATCGGAAGCGCGAGACGAATAGCGTAATACTTCAGGCTCGCCGCGCTGGACGGTCGGCAAAATGTTTTCGAAATAAACAGTCCGCCGGGTCTAAGGACCGAATGTACTCGGCTCAATGTCAGATCCAGATCTTCGACCAGATGCAAAAGATTGAATGCCAGCGCCGCATCAAAAGAACCCTCAGGCGGTCGATTTGCATCAGCCTCGGTAAAGGTGACGTTTTCGATGCTTTGCGAAGCGGCGTTTCGACGTCCAACGGCCAACATACCGGGGGACACATCGGTTGCAGTGATAGATCCTACATATCCGCACAGCTTCAGCGCAGTCATGCCTGTGCCGCACCCAAGTTCCAGAACATCATCGGATTTCTTCAGGTAAGACGCTGTCCGTTCCAGCGTGTGCTCGTACGAAGCCATGTCTTTTATGGGCGAGCGGGCATATTTCTCGGCCACTCCATCCCAGAATTTCGCAGTGGTGGTCATTGAGGAGTCTCCTTTCGGCGAGAATTTATTCATGCGCAGACCGAATATAAATTGCCGAATTTTGCAGGTTTACTATACATTTTTGTATGAATGAGTTTGGCGATTTTGATTGGAACCACATCCGGGCCTTTCTGGCGACGGCTGAAACTGGGTCATTTTCCGCGGCGGCACGGCAGCTGCGGCAAACGCAGCCTACCCTGAGTCGCCAGATAGCAGCGCTTGAACAGGACTTGGGCGTGATGCTGTTTGAACGGGTTGGCAGAACCCTTGAGATCACTCAGGCCGGATTGGAGCTGCTGGATCATACTCGCAAAATGGGGGACGCCGCCAACCGCATCGCGCTGACGGCATCCGGACAGGCACAATCCATTGAAGGCCGGGTTCGCATCACCGCCAGTGACGTGATGTCGGCCTATGTCTTGCCCGACCTGCTGCGCGAAATCCGGGCGCAAGCCCCGCGCCTGCGGATTGACGTGATTGCCTCAAACGATATTCAGGATCTTATGCGGCGCGAGGCAGATATCGCGATCCGCCATGTCCGTCCTGATCAACCCGACCTAATCGCCAAGCTGGTACAGGAGGCGTCGGGGCATTTCTATGCAACCACAGAGTATCTCAACCGTGCGGGACGCCCAAAATCAAAGCAGGACCTTTCACGGCATGAGTTCATCAGCTTTGGCGACAACAATCAGATGATCGCCTATCTGAAGCCGCTTGGCATTCACCTGACCAACGAGAATTTCCGGCTTGGGTCTCAGAACGGAATAGTGGCTTGGGAATACGCCAAACAAGGCTTTGGCATCGCGCCCATGTCGCAGACCGTCGGCGATGCGACGCCAGGTATGGAGCGTGTGTGCCCCGGGATGGAGGCTATCACATTTCCGATCTGGTTGACCACGCATCGCGAGTTGCACACCAGCCGCCGCATCCGGCTGGTCTATGACTTACTGACCAAGTTCCTGTCCAAATAAAAAACGCGCCCGAAGGCGCGCTTTCCATTGGAGCCTCAGAGCTCTAACCGCGCAGAACTCCGCCCGTCGCCTTAGCGACCTTGGCAATGATCTTCTCGGCCACGGCTTCGATGTCTTTTTCCTTCAGCGTCGCCTCGGTCGGTTGCAGGCGCACGGTAATGGCAAGAGACTTTTTGCCTTCGCCAAGGCTGCCGCCGATGAATTCGTCAAAGACACGCACGCTCTCGACCAGCGCCTTGTCGGCACCCGCGGCTGCGTTCACCAACGTCAGCGCTTCGACATCGGCATCGACGACAAAGGCAAAATCACGCTCGACCGCCTGCAAGTCGCGTAGTTCCAGCGCAGCGCGAGTGGCACCGGATTTGCGGGGCAAAGGCACTTCGTCCGGCCAGATGGTGAACGCCATTGCCGGACCTTTTATGTCCATCGCCTGCAAAACGCGCGGATGCAGTTCTCCGAAGACACCCAGTACTTTTTTCGGACCCAGACAGATTTTGCCATGGCGACCCGGATGCCACCATGGTTCGCCGTCGCGCAAAATCTGAACCTTTTCGGGCGCACCAATGGCGGCCAGTACAGCCTCGACATCAGCCTTGGCATCGAACACATCCACCGGACGCGCAGCACCGTGCACATCCTTGGGGCCCGAACGTCCAACCAGCAGGCCGGTGATCTGGGTTTTCTGATCACCCGGCTCGCCATTGTGAAAGACCGGACCGACCTCGAACAGGGCGACGTCCGCGAATCCGCGCGCCTGATTGCGGGCGGCAGCCTGCAACAGGCCGGGCAGCAGATCGGGGCGCATATGGCTCATCTCGGATGAGATCGGGTTTTCCAGCATGGTCGTAGTATCGCCACCACCGAACAAAGCCGCCGAAGCCTGATCAATGAACGTATAACTGACGCATTCGTTATAACCCAGCGCCGCGCAGGTACGGCGCGCCATGGACTGACGGCGCTGCGCCGGGGTCATCACCGGTTTCGGTATCCCCTCGGTCACGCGCGGCAACGGCCGGCCTTGCAGCTTGGTCAAGGAAGCAATCCGCGCGACCTCTTCCACCAGATCAGCCTCGCCCAGGATATCTGGGCGCCAGCTGGGGACATGGGCCATCTCGCCTTCCAGACGAAAGCCCAGACGGGTCAGGGTCTGTCGCTGTTCGCTTTCGGGAATATCCATCCCGACCAGAGACTGCACCCTTTCCGCATTCAGCTTGTAGGCGCGCGCATGGTTCGGCGCTTTGCCAGCCTCAACCACGTTGGAGGCTTCTCCGCCGCAGATATCCAGAATCATCTGGGTCGCGTGTTCCAGCCCCTCGCGGGTGTATTCCGGGTCAACACCGCGCTCGAACCGATAGCGCGCGTCGGAATTGATCTTGAGCGCACGGCCTGTGAGCGCGATTTGCACATGATCCCAGAACGCGCTTTCGAGGAAAACGTTTACCGTTTCCTCGGTACATCCGGTTTCCTCACCGCCCATGATGCCCGCAATCGATTCCGGGCCTTTGTCATCCGAAATCACCATCATTCCGGGTTGCAGCGTGTATTCTTTTTCATCCAGCGCGACCAGCGTCTCTCCGCCTTTGGCGCGGTGCACCCGCAGGTTGCCCTGCACCTTGTCGGCGTCGAACACGTGCAACGGGCGGTTGTGATCGTAGGTCATGTAATTGGTGATATCCACCAGCGCCGAGATCGGACGCAGACCTATGGCCTTCAACTGATCCTGCAGCCATTGCGGGCTGGGGCCATTCTTCACGCCACGGATCAGACGACCGGTGAAATGCGGCGCTCCGTCCAGCGTGTCTTCTTCGATTGACACCTTGATCGGACACTCGAAATCACCCGGAGCAGGCGTATAATCACGCTGCTTCAACGTGCCAATTCCACGCGCGGCCAGATCGCGCGCAATCCCTTCAACCCCCAGCGCATCCGGACGGTTCGGAGTGATCGCGATTTCGATCATCGGGTCGACTTTGGATGGGTCGTTTTCTGCAAGCCAGTCCACGAATGTATCACCCACTTCGCCCGAGGGCAGTTCGATGATGCCGTCATGTTCATCCGACAGCTCCAGCTCACGCTCGGACGCCATCATGCCAAAGCTCTCGATACCGCGGATCTTGCCGACGCTGATGGTCAGGTCCAGGCCAGGGATGTACATGCCCGGTTTGCAGACCACGACGGTGATCCCTTCACGCGCATTGGGCGCACCGCAGATGATCTGTAGCTCGCCCTCGTCCGTATCGACCTTGCAAACGCGCAGCTTGTCTGCGTCGGGGTGTTTTTCGGCGTGTTTCACATAGCCCAGTGTAAAACCTGCCAGCCGTTCGGCCGGGTTCACGATCTCTTCGACCTCAAGCCCGAGATCGGTCAGCGCCTCGGCGATTTCATCAACCGAAGCATCAGTGTCGAGGTGGTCTTTCAGCCAGGACAGAGTGAATTTCATTGCACGGGGCCTTTTTTGGCAAACATCCAGTCGGCACAGGCAATGGCAAAGAATGCGCCGGGGTGCAAGCTCTGCGCGTCACGGATAGGTGGGGGTGCGGCCCAAAAGCTCATCCAGCTGCCATCCGATCCAGCCATGGGGGATGAAATGCCCACCGGGATGCGTGTCCAGCGTCACCTGCCCCTGCGCGCAATCGGTCCATTCCACTCGTCTGAGCGTCAGGAACGGTTCCACACTCCAATCACCGCGCGGAGTCGCTGCACCGCAGCCATATTTCTCACGCCACAGCGCCACCGGGTATGTCATGTCGCCACCCGGACCAAACGGGAAATCCATTACCGTGTCATCTGTCCCATGGACATGCCGCGCCTCTCGCGGGGCTTGCGGGCAGGTCTCGGTCTGGCGGAGTGTTCCCGCCACACCCAGCAGTGCCGCGATATCATCGCCGGTTTCGCAGACAAAGCGCCACGCCATCGCACTGCCAAAGGAATAGCCTGATACATAGATGCGGGTCGGGTCTATCGGATAGCGCCTGGCGATATCCTCAAGCACCCGGTCGGCAAAAGGCACATCATCCGAGCTTGCGGACCAGAAATCCCAGCTTTTGCCCAAACCGTTCGGGGCCACCAGCAGCACACCCCGACGCTTCGTGGCCCCGGCAATCCGTTCGTGGTTCACGACCACGGCGCCCTGCCGGGACCAGCCATGGAAATGCAGCAGCACCGGCAGAGGTGTTTCACCATCCCAGCCATCAGGTTCAAGAACGTGATACGAGCGGTCACCGAGACCACAGGCAATATCGCCGTGGCATTCGGTTTTCCAGGGACCCATGGCAAAGGCAGGCGCGGTCATAAGCAGGAGAAGGCAGAGCAATCGACAGATCATGCGCCCGACCCTAACGGGGCATTCCGCCCTGTCACTTAACATATCGGTGTAGTCCGAACGTAGGCCGGGCTTCAGCCCGGCACCCACCCATCGCACATGGCGGGCTGAAGCCCGCCCTACGTCAGGTCAAAGCATCAAGCCGCGCTTAGCAGCCAAACCAACTGCTCACCACCACTTCCAAAACCCGCAATTGCGTTTGTAAATGAGGTCCTGAGTTTTTTCTCTCTGAATTCTATCGCGCATCTGAAACACAGCAGGCCGCAAAAACTCGAAACCAGCAATTAGAATTCCGGGCAAGAACAGAAGTGCCGATGCAACAAAAGCAATCAGAACTGCAACCGGCTGGCTTTTCCAAACCCACAGCACAAAAGTTGGCGTCACAAACATCGCGAAGAACAAACACAAACACCAAAGCAGTGGATGCCTAGAAGCCTTTTGCTTCCACCAATCCTTATATGCGGTCAGCCAGTCGTCCGATGTGCTCTCTACCGCGACAAACCACCATGCAGGTTTGGCATATCCAGCGCTGCAAACCCGTAGTGGCGCAGCCAGCGCAGGTCGCTATCAAAGAACGCCCGCAAATCCGGAATGCCGTATTTCAGCATCGCCAGACGGTCGATGCCAATCCCGAACGCAAAACCCTGATAGACCTCGGGGTCGATCCCTCCAGCGGCGATCACCTTGGGGTGAACCATGCCGGAACCCAGAATCTCCATCCAGTCGTCGCCCTCGCCGATCTTCAGCTGGCCGTTATCCCACGAACAGCGGATATCGACCTCGGCCGACGGCTCGGTGAAGGGGAAGTGCGAGGCGCGGAAGCGCAGTTCGACATCATCGACCTCGAAGAACGCTTTCACGAATTCTTCCAGAACCCATTTCAGGTTCGCCATCGAGATGTCTTTGTCGATGGCCAGCCCCTCGACCTGATGGAACATCGGCGTGTGGGTCTGGTCGTAATCGGCGCGGTAGACGCCGCCCGGACAGATCACGCGGATCGGCGCGCCCTGTTTTTCCATCGACCGGATCTGTACCGGCGAGGTATGGGTGCGCAGCACGTGCGGCGGGCGGTTATCACCCTCGGCGCGGTACATATAGAACGTGTCCATCTCGGCCCGTGCGGGGTGGTGACCGGGGATGTTCAGCGCGTCGAAATTGTACCAGTCGTCTTCAACACGCGGCCCTTCGGCCACCGAGAAGCCCAGTTCAGCAAAGATCGCGGTCAGTTCCTCGGTCGCCTGGCTGATCGGGTGGATTGACCCCTGACGGCGCGGGCGGGTCGGCAGGGTGACGTCCAGCCATTCGGTCCGCAGGCGCTCATCCAGTGCAACATCGGCCAGCGCGGCTTTTTTGGCGGACAGCGCCGAGTTAATCTCATCCTTCAGGGCATTCAGCGCCGGGCCTGCGACCTGACGTTCCTCGGGCGTCATCTTGCCCAGCTCGCGCATCTTCAACGCGACCTCGCCTTTTTTGCCAACAGCCGCGACGCGGATCGCCTCAAGCGCGTTTTCGTCGCCTGCCTCGGCGATTTGGCCCAGATACTTTGCCTTAAGATCGTCCATGACGGCCCTCTGAATTTGGTCGAGAACCTGCTATCGGCCCCGCCCCGCGAATGCAAGCGGGACGGTACGCATCAATAGCTGTATTCGGGATAAATCCGGGTCAGGTCTCCATTCCAGTCGCCATTGTAGTGTTCCAGCAACTCATCTGCCGGAACCTTGCCGGTGTCGATGCTTTCCTTCAACGCATTCAGGAAATGCGTCTCATCCGGGACCAGCCCACCAGCACCGGGGCGCGCGCGGGCTTTCAGGCCCGCCTCGGAGATCGCCACGACTTCACGCGCCAGATCATGCATGTTGACGTTGCCAACCTGCGCCTGAAGCCCGTCTTTAGCCGCCGCAACACGCAGCCCCTCGCGCGTTTCGGCATCCCAGCCCTTGACTAGATCCCACGCCGCATCCAGCGCGGTTTGGTCATAGGTCAGCCCGACCCAGAAGGCCGGCAAGGCGCAAAGTCGTCGCCAAGGGCCACCATCCGCGCCGCGCATCTCCATGAACTTCTTGATCCGCGCCTCGGGGAAGGCCGTCGTCAGGTGATCGGCCCAATCCGACAGGGTCGGCGTTTCTCCCGGCAATGCAGGCAATTCACCCTTGAGGAAATCGCGGAACGACATGCCCAGCGCGTTGATGTACTGCCCGTCGCGGTAGACAAAATACATCGGAACATCGAGCGCGTATTGGACATAGCGTTCGAATCCAAAGCCATCCTCGAACACGAAGGGCAACATGCCCGTGCGCGCATCGTCCAGATGTCGCCAGATATGGCTGCGCCAGCTTTTCTGGCCGTTCACCTTGCCTTCGAAGAACGGAGAATTGGCAAACAGCGCCGTCGCCACCGGCTGCAACGCCAGCGCCACGCGCAGTTTCTGTACCATGTCGGCCTCGGACCCGAAGTCGATATTGACCTGAACGGTACACGTCCGCCGCATCATGGCGCGGCCCATGGTGCCGACTTTTTCCATATAATCGTTCATCAGCCGATACCGCCCCTTGGGCATCAGCGGCATCTGGTCATGCGTCCAGATCGGCGCCGCGCCCAGACCGATGAATCCCACGCCGATCTCATCGGCGATATCCTTCACCTCGCGCAGGTGAGTGTTCACCTCATCGCAGGTTTCATGGATCGTCTCCAGAGGGGCGCCCGACAGCTCCAGCGCGCCACCCGGTTCAAGGCTGACATTTGCGCCGTCCTTTTCCAGACCGATCAGATGACCGGATTCACGGACCTCTCCCCAGCCGTGGCGATCCCGCAACCCCTCCAACACGGCGACAATGGATCGCTTTCCTTCAAAAGGCAGAGGTTTCAGCGTGTCCTTGCAATAGCCGAATTTCTCATGCTCGGTGCCGATGCGCCAATCTTGCTTGGGTTTGCAACCCGATTCCAGATATTCGGCCAGTTGTTCATGGCGTTCGATCGGACCGCCGCCGGACTGAGGGATGGACATGAACCGTGCTCCGATCCTGCTGTGTCTGTTTTGAAGGTCAAGTGGTGGTCGTAAATGGCGCCAGTGTCAATGCAACGGCAAATGCGCCGGGCGCGACGGTGTACGTTCCCAGATAACGACCGGATGCTGCGATTTGCCGTTGAGTTCCGACAGCATTTGCTCGGTTTTGAGGCCCGGCAGGTTTGAGAATACGTCGAACAACGCCTCGGCTCCTTCTGCATTCACAGGAATGTGAAGCGCTGGCTGGCCCGGCTGATCCAGAACCCAATGTGCGGGGTCGGAGGTCGGGTCAAGGGCCAGACGCTCAATTTCGCGGGACGCGACGATGCCGCCATCCAAGGGACCCAGATAAGTGATCTGGCCTTCATCAATCGTCACGACACCTTGCCCACCCGCCCCTGTTCTGAAACGCGCGCGCTGAATGCCGATCACAGCCAAAGCCGCTGACACGACAATCAGAAACCAGCCTACCCAGGCCAACAGCCCACCCGGCCCGCTGATCCAGCTCAGACCAAGGATCAGGACAAAAGCCGCGACCAGAACCTCGCGCCAACGCCAAAGCGCCAGTTTTGCTTCGGGTCGGATGAAACTCATGAGAGCACCCTTTGCGGTTCCTGAAGCAAAGCGACCTTGTACCAGCCCACCTGTTGGAACCCGATCGCCTCATAGGCACGGGCGGCAGGTGCGTTGTTCGCAAACAGGATCGCGGCCGCCGCGCCCTCGGATTTTGCTTTCTGCATCAATGCGGTCGTGACCCGTCGACCCAGGCCACGGTTTCTGTTTTTACGTGGAACAAAAACACCACCGACCTGAACTTGGTCGTGAACCCTGGCATTTACAGACGCCATGGCAACCGGCGCGTCGCCTTCCATCAGGACAATCGCCCTGCCTGCGGTCATTTCCGCCTCGACGCGCTCTGCGGCAAGCTCACGCGCCTCTTCGCCTGCGGCTTGTCCGGTATCCTCGATGTAATCCGCAAACCAAGTGTGCAGCCTTGCTCGATCCTCGGCGCGCAAAGCGCGATAAGGAACAGGTACCTCAGTCAGACCGCGCAGGTCACGTCGATAAAGCGGTTCATCGTGATTCAACCGGTACTTCGCCTTCCCCAATCCCAGAGCGCCCAACGTCAACTCGACCTGAGGTGCATCCCCCGTCATACCCAAAACGGTTTCGCCTTCGATCATCCGAGCGAACCACTCGGCAGCTTCGGTTTCAGCGTTGGGCAATTGAACCATCAGATAGCCCTTCTTGCTGAGCCCGAAGACACCCTGAACCTGATCCTCACCCCAGATGAAGTAGCGGCTGGAATACTCATTCGCATTCAACCCCACCCCATGAGCCGCCAAATTGCCACGCAAGAACATTGAACTGTCAGGGTAGCGGGCCAGAAACCTCTCAAGCGCCGGGGCATCCGATTGAACCGCCTCGCGAATCACGACCAATCTCCCAATGCCTGCTGCCACATGGTCAACGCGGCCACCGCCGCTGTATCCGCCCGCAGAATACGCGGGCCAAGACTGACCACATGCGCATAGGGCAAAGCCGATAGCCGTGCGCGCTCAGCGTTGGAAAACCCGCCTTCCGGGCCGATGAGAATAGCCCAGGGGCGCCCTTTTTCATTCGCTGCCAGCCGCAAGGCCGAGCCGACCTCGGCTTCGTTGCAGAACATCAACTGCCGACCTTCAGGCCAGGTCTTCAGCACACGGTCCAGCCGCTGAAGGTCTGCCACTTCGGGCACGTAGGTTCCTCCGCATTGTTCAGCGGCTTCGATTGCATGAGCCTGAAGCCGGTCTTGCCGGATACGGTCTGCGTTGGTGAATTCGGTCTGAACTGGCAGGATGCGAGCCGCGCCCATTTCAGCGGCTTTTTCAACAATGAAATCGGTGCGCGCCTTTTTGATCGGCGCAAACAGGAACCACAGATCGGGGGGCAGCTGCAAAGGTTTGGTCTGCCTGATACAGGTCAGAGCGCCGCCACGTTTTCCGGACTCAGCCACCTCGGCTAGCCACTCTCCATCTTTGCCGTTAAATAGCGCCACTGCTCCGCCAACCGGCAGTCGCATGACGCCAAACAGATAGTGCGCCTGATCGCGTGTCAAAGGAACCGATTGCCCCTGACCCAAGGGCTGCTCTACATACAGTCTGATTTTCGCACTCATGAGACCTACATATGCAAGGCAATGCCCCAACACCAGATGGTCAAGTCGCCGATGCCGTCACCGGCAATTGGGTCGACACCCATGCCCCAGCCTTTGCCCGTCCGTATCTGCGCCTCAGCCGCGCGGACCGGCCCATCGGCACATGGCTGTTGCTGCTTCCATGTTGGTGGGGGCTGGCGCTGGCCATCCTGCATGACGGCCAACCGCGTTGGGAAGATCTGTGGATTGCCCTAGGCTGCGCATTCGGAGCCTTTTTGATGCGAGGTGCCGGTTGCACGTGGAATGACATTACAGACCGGGAATTCGACGCACAGGTTGAACGCACACGATCACGCCCGATACCGTCGGGGCAAGTCAGTGTCCGGCAAGCTGCGGCCTGGATGATCCTGCAAAGTCTTCTGGCGCTTGGCATTCTGCTCAGCTTCAATCAGGCGGCCATTGCCATGGGTGTGTTATCTTTGCTGCCGGTGACCGTTTATCCGTTTGCCAAGCGGTTTACCTGGTGGCCTCAGGTTTTTCTGGGTCTGGCCTTCAACTGGGGCGCATTGCTGGCCTGGACGGCGCATAGCGGGTCGCTCGGCTGGCCTGCTGTCACACTGTACCTGTCCGGCATCGCGTGGACCCTGTTCTATGACACGATCTATGCACATCAGGATACCGAGGATGATGAACTGGTCGGCATCAAATCCACCGCGCGCCTGTTCGGCACCGACACGGCGAAATGGCTGAAGTATTTTCTGGTCGCAACAGTATCGCTGATGGGGCTGGCCATTATTGATGCCGGGGTGCCTGACGCGTCGATTCTGGCGTTGGGGATCGCGCTTTGCGGTCCCTGGGCCATGGGCTGGCACATGATGTGGCAATTGCGCGGGCTAGATACCGAAGACAACGCCAAACTACTGCTGCTGTTTCGGGCCAACCGCGATACCGGCTTTATTCCGCTGATCTTCCTCTGCGTCGCCTTGCTGCTCTGATTGCACCCGCTGTACGGGGCCTGTAAAGATCGGCGCAAACGCCTGAGGAGTGCCAAACCCAAACATGCGTCTGCCGTATTTTATCGCTGTTTCCCTGATCTTTCTCGTATCAGCAGGCCTGTCGCTTCTGGCAGCCAGCTATGCCGTTACCGAGATCGAAGAATCATCAGAACTGGCTGTACGGCGCTCGCTGGACCTAAAAGGACATGATTGGGCCGAGGTCGAGGCCGATGGTTTGCGGGTGGTCCTGACCGGTACAGCGCCAGATGAGGCGACCCGCTTTAACGCTCTGACCGCCGCGGGAACCGAAGTTGATACATCTCGCGTAATCGATGAAATGGAGGTTATCGCAACTTCTGCCCTCGCAGCACCGCGCTTTTCGGTAGAAATCCTGCGCAATGACAGTGGAATCTCGGTGATTGGTCTGATCCCGGCCAGTGAGAACAGGGACAAGCTGATCCAACGGCTGGGCAATCTGGACAGATCCGTTGCCGTGTCGGACCTGATGGAAACAGCGGATTATCCAAAGCCCAAAGGATGGGATGCCGCAATTTCTTACGCGTTAGAGGCCCTAACCCACCTGCCCCGCGCCAAAATTTCCGCCAACCCGGATTTGGTCAGGATCACGGCAATTGCCAACAGTCAGCAAGAAAAACAAAAACTGGAACGCGACCTGACCCGTACGGCACCGCCCAGCCTGCGGGTTGGGCTGGCAATTTCAGCACCTCGCCCGGTCGTCACGCCTTTTACTCTGCGTTACCTGATCGACGAAGGAGGTGGGCATTTTGACGCCTGTTCCGCCCAGGATGAGAAGGCACGTGACCGTATCGTGGCCGCCGCGAAGAACGCGGGGTTGACGGGGTCTTATTCCTGCACCGTCGCCTTGGGCGAACCATCGCCACGCTGGCCAGAAGCAGCCGAGAAAAGCATTCAGGCGCTGTTCAGGATCGGCCAGGGTTCGGTCACCATTTCCGACGCAGACATTACCCTGATTGCTGCCGAGGGCACCGATCCTACGGTGTTCGACCTGGTTGTGGGCGAGCTTGAAAACGAGCTGCCCGCGGTCTTCGCACTGCACGCCGTTTTGCCAGAGCCTGAGACAACAAACCCAAACGGCCCGGTCGAGTTCTCGGCCACCCGCAGCCCTGAAGGGCTGGTGCAATTGCGCGGGCGGCTGGGTGATGAAACTCTGCGCGACATGGTTGACAGCTACGCGCGCGCGGCCTTTGGGTCCGATCAGGTGTATACTGCCACCCGCATCGTTTCGGATCTTCCGGCGGACTGGCCAGTACGTGTACTGGCCGGTCTGGAGGCTTTGGGTCAGCTCCACAACGGCGTATTGACCGTAACACCCGATACGGTCGAACTGATCGGCCTCAGCCACGAAGAAGACGCCAAGGCCCGTATCGCAGGTCAACTGTCCGACAAGCTGGGCGAGGGGCAGGAATACACCCTGACCATCACCTATCAGCCCCCACCGGAACCCGAGGACGCCCTGCCCGACCCGGAAGTCTGCGAGGCCCAGATCGCCGAAATTCAGGCCACCGGTAAGATCGCCTTTGAGCCCGGATCGGCCACGATTGCATCAGACTCGCGCGATGTGGTGAACCAGATTGCGGATATCCTGCGCGACTGCGGTCCGATCCGTATGGAGATTCAGGGCCACACTGACAGTCAGGGCCGGGAAGAGATGAACCAACAACTCAGCCAGGCGCGGGCACAATCCATTCTGAACGAATTGCGCGGGCGGCGCATTCCTACCAGCAGCTACACCGCTGTGGGATATGGGGAAACGCAACCCATCGCTGACAACGACACAGAAGAGGGCCGGGAAGAAAACCGCCGGATCGAGTTCCGTCTGATCCGCCCTGAGCCTGTTGCAAGTACCAAAACAGGGCTTGAAGCGCTTGAGACCGAGGCTGCGACATCCGCAGAGGACCAAACCGACACGACCGCACCTGATGCGGATGCAGGGGACCAGTAAGTTGAACAGAACAGAATTCGTCATTGTCACTGCCATTATCCTGTTCGCGGCCTTCTGCATGGGCTGGTTTGCCAACTGGCTGGCGCACCGCCTGTCCCGCGTAAGTCAAAGCGATGTCGCTGATCTGGACCGGATGAGTCAGGAGTTGCACGAGGCCGAGGAAACCCGCGATCAGGCCATCACCTATTTGCAGCAACGTGAGGCCGAATTGACGAACCAGCTAACCCAGACAGAGGCCGAGCTGGCAGCCGCAATGGATGGCCTGCGGGCCGCGCGTCAGGAGGCCGAAGAACTGCGCGGACGGATCAACAACTCGGATTAAGCGCACGACCTTGCGCCGTCGCCGAAGTTTGCAAGAATAAACGGTCGCTAAGTACTACCACCGGGTCAGCGCGTCTTCGTCTTCGTCTTTGGCTGCGACCCATTCCGCACCAGAGTGGGTGATTTCCTTCTTCCAGAAGGGTGCGCGAGACTTCAGATAATCCATCAAGTATTCCGCTGCCTCAAACGCATCTTTACGATGCGGCGCAGCGGTGGCCACCATCATGATCCTGTCCCCCGGGGCCAGTCGGCCATGACGGTGAATCACCAGGACGTCACCCAATGACCACCGCTCCTTGGCTTCCCGGGCAATCTTGGTCAGGGCCCGTTCCGTCATACCCGGATAGTATTCAATCTCCATCACGTCCAGATCACCGCTTGCCAAGTCGCGCACAACGCCAGTGAAGGTGACAATGGCTCCGTTGGCATCATCCCCGGCGGCAAAAGCATTGGCCTCGGCCCCCAGATCGAATGCTTCCTGCTGAACAGCGATCCGCATGGGTCAGCCGCCTGTCATTGGTGGAAAAAATGCCACTTCCCGAACGCCCGACAGCGAGGCGTCGAAATCCGACAACTCCTGATCCAGTGCAACGCGCAGGGCGGACAAATCGGCAAATGCCGCGGCATAGCGATCTTCCCGCGCGCTCAACTCGGCCACCAGGTCATTGACTGTGACTGCCTGCGTCTCGACCTTTTCCTTTGGCAAGCCGATACGCTCGCGAACCCATGCAAAATACAGCACATCCATCCCTTAGATCTCCTTCAGATGTGGCATGGCTTTACGTAGGTAATCATAGCCGGTGATCAATGTCAGCGTCGCCGCAATCCACAGCAACCACAGCCCGATCTGGCCCGCCCAAAACATGCCATGGATGTTCCAGCGCAGGTGGTTCACATCTTCAACCTGGCCCGCGATGACCTGTTCTACCAGCGCAGCGTCCATGCCGAAACTCGCCATCACGGCATAGTGTTCAAAGATACCCTGCGAAAACAGCACGGCAATGGCGATCATCTGCGCTGTTGTTTTCCACTTAGCCAGCTTTGTAACCTTCAGCGTCCCCGCAACATCGCCCAGATATTCGCGCAGACCCGAGACAAATACCTCGCGGAACAAGATTACGGTGGCGGGTAGCACGAGCCATGGCGTCCAGTGTTCGGTCGAATAGCCAACCAGAATCATCAGCGCGATCACCACCATTGCCTTGTCGGCAATAGGGTCCAGCATCGCACCCATCTTGGTTTCCTGTTTCCACGCACGGGCCAGATAGCCATCAAACCAATCGGTGATCGCCGCCGACAGGAACAGGATCAAAGCGAACCAGTCCGCATAGGGCCGCGTGAAGTACAAAAACATAACGGCCAGACCGGGCGCAGCCAGCAGGCGTAGAACCGTCAGGATATTGGGCAAATTCCACTTCATGGCTTGGACCCTATATCGCCGGTTCAAGACAGAAAAGACAAACTGGTAAAAAACTACATCACTCACAACAGCTTGGTCAAAGCGCCGCAGGTCCGACGCTTTGGACCTTGTGCACTTGGCGTTTCACGTCTTTGCGGTCAGATTGCCCGTCAACTGCAAAGCGGAACGTACAGGATGACAGCGCATATTCAAACCGACGCCCGGTCGAACATGGTCGGCAGCCTGTGGATGGTGGCCGCAATGGCGGGCTTTGCGCTGGAGGATGCGTTGCTGAAAGCAGCTTCGACCGCGCTTCCGATCTGGCAGGTAATGGTGCTGTTCGGGACGGGCGGGTCCGTTATCTTTGCCGCGCTGGCGTCAGCTCGTGGAAAACGCCTGATGCACCCAGACGTTCTTTCCCGCCCGATGAAAGTTCGGGTGCTGTTCGAAGTCTTTGGTCGGCTGTTCTATGTGCTCGCCATCGCATTGACGCCCTTGTCCTCGGCCACGGTGATCCTGCAAGCGACGCCGTTAGTTGTGGTCGCAGGCGCGGCGTTGTTCTTTGGTGAAACGGTTGGTTGGCGGCGATGGAGCGCGATTTTTGTCGGTATGATCGGCGTCGTCATTATTCTGCAACCCACTGGAAACAGTTTTTCGCTGCTGTCGATACTGGCCGTGCTGGGTATGTTAGGGTTCGCAGGGCGCGATCTGGCCAGCCGCGCGGCCCCTGCCACGCTTGGAACCGAAGTTCTAGGGTTTTATGGTTTCCTCAGCATTATCTTCGCGGGCGTTGCCTATCAAGTGTGGGAAGGCCTGCCCATGACACCGGTTGGCCTGCACACCAGCCTGCATCTGACGGGCGCGGTTCTGATGGGCGTCATGGCCTATGCCTCGCTCATGAACGCGATGCGCACGGGAGAAGTGTCTGCCGTAACCCCGTTCCGCTATACCCGACTGCTGTTCGGTATTGGGTTGGGTATCGCCCTGTTCGGCGAAAGCCTGAACCGTACCATGTGGGTCGGCAGCGCGCTTATTGTAGCCTCGGGCCTCTATATCCTGTGGCGGGGGCGACAGGTCTAACCCTTGTCGTGGAAGAAATCATAGACTTTCTGAGCCAACCCGGCCGAGATCCCCTCGACCGCTTTCAGGTCCGCCAGATTGGCCCGGCTTACCGCTTTGGCGCTGCCGAAGTGAGTCAGCAAGGCGCGCTTGCGTGCTGCCCCGACACCTGGGATTTCATCCAGCGGCGTGGCACCAACGGCCTTGGCGCGTTTCGCACGGTGGGTGCCAATGGCAAAACGGTGCGCCTCGTCCCTTAGCCGTTGAATAAAGTACAAGACGGGATCGTTGCGTTTCAGCGCAAAGGGGCGCTGACCGATCCGGTGAAACTCTTCCTTGCCGTGGTCACGGTCGACCCCTTTGGCAACACCGACCATCGGAATGTCTTCGACCCCGTGAGCCTGCATGATCTCGTGCACAGCGCTGACCTGCCCGGCACCGCCATCGATCAGCAGCAGGTCGGGCCAAAGCCCCTTATCCCGATCCGGGTCTTCTTTTTGCAGGCGGGTGAAGCGACGGTTCAGAACCTCTTTCATCATGCCGAAATCGTCACCCGGGGTCAGGTCATCGCCACGAATGTTGAACTTGCGATAGGCGTTCTTCATGAACCCGTCGGGCCCTGCCACGATCATGCCGCCAACAGCGTTGGTACCCTGAATGTGAGAGTTGTCGTAGACCTCGATCCGACCGGGCGGGCCGTCCAGATCAAATGCTTCGGCCACACCGCGCAACAACTTGGCCTGTGTCGCGCTTTCCGACATGCGCCGGGCCAGAGACTCTCGCGCATTGCGCAATGCACCTGCAACCAGTTCCTGTTTTTCCCCGCGCTGCGGCACGAGAAGCTCGATCTTACGACCGGCTTTTTCCGTCAAAGCTTCCTGCATCAGATCGGCGTTTTCGATCCCGTCCGACAAAATCAACTGCCGTGGTGGTTCCTTGTTGTCGTAGAACTGGCCAAGGAAAGCTTCCATCACCTCGGCCGGAGATACATCTGGTCCTACACGCGGGTAAAAATCCTTGTTGCCCCAGTTCTGGTTGGCACGGATGAAGAATACCTGAACACAGGCTTGCCCGCTGTCCATATAAAGGCCGATCACATCTGCTTCGGTCACACCACGAGGGTTGATGCCTTGTGCGGTCTGTACCTGCGTCAGCGCCCGGATACGGTCGCGCAGACCGGCGGCGCGTTCGAACTCCATGGCCTCGGACGCAGCCATCATCTGTTCGGCCAGTTCCTCCTGAACCTTGGTCGAGCGCCCCGACAGGAAACGTTCTGCATCCTTCACGCTTTCACTGTAATCCTGTTCCGAAATCAAACCGACACAGGGCCCCGAGCACCGTTTGATCTGATAAAGCAGACAGGGCCGCGTGCGGCTGTCGAACATGGAATCCGAACAGTTGCGCAGCAGGAATGCCTTTTGCAGCTGGTTCAATGTGCGGTTTACAGCACCCGCGCTGGCAAATGGTCCGAAATAGGCGCCCTTCTCCTTCTTGGCCCCACGGTGTTTCTTGATCTGCGGAAACTCATGATCCTTGGCGACCAGGATATTCGGAAAGCTTTTGTCGTCCCGCAGCAGCACATTGTATTTCGGTTTAAGCTGCTTGATCAGGTTCTGCTCCAGCAGCAGCGCCTCGGTTTCAGTTCTTGTGGTCAGAAACATCATCGAAGCGGTCGAAGCGATCATCTTCTCGATCCGGCCCGAATGACCCAGCCTTGTATAGTTCGACACCCGCGCCTTCAGGTTTCGCGCCTTACCCACGTATAAAACCCGACTGTCGGCATCCAGCATCCGGTACACCCCGGGTGAGCTGTCCAGCGTCTTTGCGTAGCGCTGAATGCAGGCATAACCGGTCAGGGACGATTCACTGTGGGTAGTCATGGGATTCCGATATGATTCTCTTTTACTGGCTGCAATCTTGCGGGCCTCAGATCAAGAGAAAACAAATCCACGATTCCTGTGGATAAGTGTGAAGATAAGTTTTCACAGCCATAGAATTTCCCTTGTTTCATTACCACTTCATTAACATGCACAAAAAATAGGCACATTTTCAAGATATTGATTTTTAACAATATTTTTTCACACATTTAGCAAGTGTATGAAAAAAAAGACATTTTTGTAACACGCGGGTAACACAAACGTGCGCGGTGCAAAACTTGCAGCGATATTGCTTATTCAACTCCCAGAACATCCGGCGTTTTCCACCCAAGGTGCTGACCGCCATCCACGCAAATAAGTTGTCCCGTTACCGCGTGCGCATCCAGAAAATACCCCATGGCGGCGGTGATATCCGATGGATTTGACCCGCGTTCCAGAACCGTATTCGATCTTTGCGCCTGGAAATGCTCGGCGCTTTGACGATGCCCCTGTACCGTCGGTCCGGGCCCAATGGCATTGACTCGGATTGCCGGGGACAGCGCCTGTGCCGAGGTACGGGTCAGCGTCCATAACCCCATTTTGGCGATGGTGTAAGACATGAACTCGGGTGTCAGCTTGCGTACGCGCATGTCCACCATGTTGATGATCAGACCGGTCGCAAGGGGTTCACCGTTTTCGTCTGTATCCGGGACCAGCCCCTGCCCGGCCATGGCTTGGGTCAAAACGAACGGTGCGCGCAGATTGCTGTCGAGATGGCGGTCCCAGCTTTGGCGGGTCGCTGTGTGAACGCTGTCATATTCAAAGATCGATGCGTTGTTTACCAGACAGGTGATCGGCCCACCCAGAGCCTCGGCTGCTTTGGGCAGCAGGTCCTGCACCTGTGCCTCGTCCAGCAGATCGGCCTGCAATGCCACCGACCGTCGATCCAATGCCTGTACCTCCGCCACGGTCTCGTGCGCGGGGCGTTCTGAGGACGCAAAATGAACGGCGACATCATATCCACGACCCGCCAGATAAAGCGCCATGGCCCGACCCAGACGAATACCGGCACCGGTCACTAAAGCTCGGGTCATGCTTCACCTCGTTTCGTCAGATCACACCAGCAATACAGTGACATAAAGCGCATAAAGGAGGGTCAGCACCAGACCCCAAACGCGAGAGATATCCTGCTTGAAGACAACAAAGGGAACCAGAAGCAGTGATGCGCCCAACATGACCCAAAGGTCAAAATGCAGGAAACCGGGATCGACCGGGATACGCCCGAACCAGGTTGCGATCCCGATAATGGCCAGAAGATTGAACATGTTTGAGCCAATCACGTTGCCTAGGGCCACATCAGCCTGCCGGCGCAAAGCGGCCATGACAGTCGTTGCCAATTCGGGCAATGACGTTCCGACCGCAATCAAGGTCAGACCGATAACCGTTTCACTGACACCATAGTTCCGGGCGATGACCGTCGCATTTTCCACCAGCAGGTGCGCCCCCATCGGAAGACCCACAAGCCCGAGGATCAGGTAAACCGATACCTTCCAGTAAGGCATGTCAGGATCGGCTTCTTCCAGGCCGTCTAGATCGTCATCATCCGCACAGGCTTCGCCACAGGCCTTGCGGTGCGCCTTTGCTTCACGAAAGGCATTCGTCAGAACCAGGCCCAAAGCCGCCAGCAGGATCAGGCCGCTGACGACGGTGAATGTTCCACAAAACGCCAACCCTATGAACAGGGCCGTCGCCATCAGCATGAAGGCATAGTTCCTACGGCTGTCGCATTCGCTGGTATGGATCGTTGCCAGCATCGCTGGAAGACCAAGAACCAACAGGATATTGGCCGTGTTTGATCCGACAACATTGCCCAGCGCGATACCCGGTGCGTGTTCCTTGACGGCGCTGATAGCAATCAGCAACTCGGGCGCTGACGTGCCGAAGGCCACAATCGTAAGGCTGACGATCAGGGCTGGGACACCCAAACGTAGGCTCAGGTTCACTGCGCCCCGCACCAAGGCATCGCCTGCCAGCAACAGGATCAACAGGCCAAGACCAGACAGCAGCCACGTTGTGATCAAGCCCGGCCTCCTTTTTCACAGGCACAGGGGCCCTTTCCGATGCGGTACCGACCGCATCGCGGACATTTTGCCGAGCTTAGCCTTTTCTGCCCGGGAAACCGCAACTTGCCGAACATTGCCAATACGCCCATTGCGATCAGAAAAAGAGTGACAGCCTTTACGATCACGTCACAAACCGAAACGCGCGTAGGCTGCCCGCTCCTCTAACCCTGCGATGGCGTCCTGCGCCAAGCTGGCCCCAAACCGGGTCCAGATCGGTTTTTTCACGCCATAGCGGCGAAATTTGACCTTGTCGCCGAAACGGTCCTGCATCTTTGGCTTCAGATGTGCGATGCCGTCGATCAACCCCAATTCCTGCGCGCGTCGCGCCAGCCAAACCTCGCCCGTGAACAGATCAGCTTCCTGATTCAGCTTGTCCCCGCGCCGATCTTTGACATGCGCAATGAAATTCTCGTGGATATCGCCCAACAACCCTTGCAGGCGGGCCACGTCCTCTTTCTTTTCCGGTGAAAACGGATCGAGCATGGACTTCGATTTCCCGGCGGTATGGACCCGCCGCTCAAACCCTTGCCGCGCCAGAAAGACATGCGCACCAAATCCAGCCGAGATCACACCGATCGATCCCAGTACGGAACTGTCATCGGCCCAGATCTCATCCGCTGCGGCGGCCAGCCAATACCCACCGGATGCAGCGACGTCTTCGACAAAAGCGATGACCGGCACGTCCAGTTCTTCGGACAAACGCCGAATGCGCGCACCGATCATTGAACTTTGGACAGGGGATCCGCCCGGTGAATTGATCTCAAGCGCCACGGCCGCAGGTTTTCCCTTGCGAAAGGCTTTCTCCAGAACCGGAGCCAGCGTGGCGTCGTTCAAGGACCCGCGCCCGGCCATACCGATGGCGCCGGACAGGCGGACGATGGCCACACATGGGTATTTTTTGACGAACGGCAGGCTGAGCTTCATGGGTGCCGATGTAGAGTGCCACCAACCCGTAAACAAGGGACTCTTCGAACCTTGAACACGACGTGACCCAAATTCACACACTCGACCGGCAAAAATGCAACGCCCCGGCGCGGGTTAGCTGCGAATGCGCCAGCCGGTTTTGAAGATCCAGCCAATAACCACCAGACACACCCCAGTAAAGGCTATGATGGCCAGCAAACTCAGGGCTATGGGCACATCCGCAAGCCCGAAAAACGACCAGCGAAACCCCGAAATCAGATAGACGACCGGATTGAACAACGTGATCGTCTGCCACAGAGGCGGCAGCATTGAGATTGAATAAAACGTACCACCAAGGAAGATAAGTGGCGTAACCACAAGCTGCGGCACCAGTGACATCTGTTCAAAATTACTGGCCCATATCCCGATGATGAACCCCAGCAACGAGAAGCTGAGACATGACAGGATCAAGAACGCCGCCATGGCAAAGGGGTGTTCGATCCGTATGTCGACGAAGAAGGTCGACGTGGCCAGAATGACCAGTCCCACAAACAGCGCTTTGGTGGCCGCCGCACCGACATACCCAATCACGATTTCTATAAAATTCACCGGTGCCGACAACAGCTCGTAGATGGTGCCCAGAAACTTGGGAAAATAAATTCCGAAAGACGCGTTCGAGATCGACAGCATCACTACAGACAGCATGATCAAGCCCGGCACGATGAACGCGCCGTAGGATACGCCCTCGACCTCCTGAATTCGACTGCCGATGGCGGTGCCAAACACCACGAAATACAGCGAAGTGGAAAGAACCGGCGACAGGAAGCTTTGCGCCAGGGTGCGAAAGAAGCGGGCCATTTCGAACCGGTAGATTGCAGCAATTGCGGTCCAGTTCATGCCGCCTCTCCGGATACCAAATTGACAAATATCTCCTCCAGGCTCGATTGCCGTGTCTGCACATCGCGCAACACCAACCCGGCCTGCGACACGTCATTCAAAAGGGTCGTAATGCCTGTGCGATCCGCATGGGTATCGTAGGTATAGATCAGGCTATCCCCGGCGCCATTGAGGGTCAGATTGTGGTTGGCCAAATCATCGGGAATCTTGGCGATTGGCTCGGTCAGCATGACGACAATCTGCTTTTTGCCCATCTGCGCCATAAGCGTGTCTTTGTCCTGCACCAAAAGCAACTCACCCTTGTCAATGACGCCGACGCGATCCGCGATGGCTTCGGCCTCTTCGATATAGTGGGTTGTCAGAATGATGGTGACACCGTCCCGTTTCAGCTCGGCCACGATTTCCCACATATCCTTGCGCAGCTCGACATCCACACCTGCCGTCGGTTCATCCAGAAACAAAACACGTGGTTCATGCGCCAGAGCCTTGGCGATCAGCACGCGGCGTTTCATGCCGCCCGACAGCTCCTTGATGGGGTTCTTGCGCTTGTCCCATAGCGAGAGCTTGCGCAGAATGTCCTCGATCCGGGCGTTGTCTTTGCCCAGCCCAAACAACCCGCGTGACAGCCGAACTGTGTTCCAGACCTTTTCAAACGGTTCCAGCGCGATCTCTTGCGGGACAAGCCCGATCATCCTGCGCGCTGCGCGATAATCCGACTGAATGTCGTGCCCGCCGACTGAAACCGCACCGGATGTTGGCGTGGTTATTCCGCAGATCGTCGAGATCAGAGTGGTTTTCCCCGCCCCATTCGGCCCCAGAAGCGCAAGAATTTCGCCTTCTTCAATGTCCAGAGACACACCTTTCAGCGCCTCGAACCCATCGGCGTAAGATTTGCGCAGATCTCTGATGGATAAAATGGTCGTCATATCCGCTCCCCGTTCTGGCACAGACCCTATCGCCCCGAATACAGGGATAACAGGCCCATTCCGTACCATGTGATGAACAACTGCCAAAAGGAAGACCGTCCTCGTCGGCAATCATCCGGCTTGCAATCCCGACACCAGCCAGCAAACTCTGCTAGGAACGGAGGGCCCTGATGCTGAACGGAATACGTGTTGTCGAACTCGAAGGTCTGGGCCCCGGCCCGTTTGGTGCCATGTTACTGGCAGATCTGGGCGCTGACGTGATAACAATCCACCGCAAAGGGGGCGCCGCAACACCGGGTATGCCGGAACGTTCCCTGCTGGACCGAGGCAAAAGATCCATCGCGCTTGATCTGAAGGACGCCAATGATCTGGATACCGCGCTTCGCCTGATCGACACAGCCGATGCGCTGATCGAAGGATTCCGCCCCGGTGTGATGGAAAAACTTGGGCTCGGCCCGGATGTCTGCCTGACCCGCAATCCAAAACTGGTCTACGGGCGCATGACGGGCTGGGGGCAGGATAGCCCGCTGGCCGACACGGCGGGGCATGACCTGAATTACATCGCCCTGTCCGGTGCGCTCTGGTATGCTTCGTATCCCGGCCATGCACCGCAGACCCCGCCAACGTTGGTAGGTGATATCGGCGGTGGGGCCATGTATCTTGTGGCGGGCATTCTGGCCGGGCTGATCAATGCACAGCGCACTGGCGCAGGTACTGTCGTTGATGCGGCAATCTATGACGGCTCAGCCCATATGATGAACCTGCTTATGACAATGCGCCAAACCGGCAACCTGTCTGAAACCCGGGGTCAAAGCCTGTTGGACGGTCCCCACTGGAGCAGCACCTACGCCTGCGCCTGCGGCGGCTTTATTTCCGTGCAATGCCTCGAACCAAAATTCTATAAGCAGTTTCTGAACTTACTGGGCCTCACAAACGATACCGAGTTTCAGCGGCAATACGACCGTGTTCTGTGGCCTTCGCTTTCACGCCGTCTAACCGACATCTTCGCCAGTCAACCGCGCGACCATTGGGAGGCCCTGTTTCGCGGAACAGATGCCTGCGTTGCTCCTGTCCTCAGCCCGGACGAAGCCCGCTCACACCCGATGAACCTCCATCGCAACAGCTGGCAGGATTTTGACGGCACGTTCCAGGCCGCCGCCGCCCCACGGTTTTCAGGCCATGACTGGACCCCGAAACCCAGCCCCAAGCGCGGCGAGCATACTAAAGAGATCCTCGCAGAGCTCGACGGCCTGCGCTGATCCGCACTTCATCTGGCCCAAAATATCCCGGGGGATGGATTGGCCTCAGGCCAAGAAGGGGGCTGGCCCCCTTTAACCTGCTTACTGCCCGCGTACCGTATCGATCATCAGCTGAACATTCTCAGGATCGGCATCCGGCGTGATCCCATGTCCCAGGTTGAAGATGTGCGGTCCCTTAGAGAACGCCTCGACAATCCGCCGCGTCTCATCCACCAGAGCCTGCCCACCGGTCACCATATGCGACGAGGCCAGATTTCCCTGTACACAACCATCAATCTGTACATGTCTGGCGGCCCAATCGGGCGACACCGAATTGTCCAGCGCGACGCAATCCACACCCGTCGTCTTGGCAAACCCGACATACCCCTCCCCCGCCTCGCGCGGGAAACCGATCACCGGGATGCCGGGGTGACGCTCCTTGATGGCCTGTGTAATCACACGACACGGTTCCACCGCGTATTTGCGAAACGCGTCACCTTTCAGGGAACCCGCCCAGCTGTCGAAAATCTTGACCACCTCGGCCCCAGCGTCGATCTGAGCTGACAGATACTCAATTGTTGCCTTCGTGATGCGATCCAGAAGCGCCTCGAATAAAGCAGTATCGCTCTCTCGCAGAGCGTGAGCTGGTCCCTGATCGGGTGTTCCACGCCCGGCGATCATGTAGGTCGCGACCGTCCAGGGCGCGCCGGCAAACCCGATCAGCGCGGTCTCAGACGGCAATTCTCGCGACAGGAACCGAACCGTTTCATAAACGGGCGACAATGTCTCATGAATCGCGTCCACCGGCTTCAGCGCTTCAAACTCGGCTTGCCGCGTGATCGTCGACAAACGTGGGCCTTCGCCGGTCACAAACCACAGATCCGCACCCAACGCCTGCGGCACCAGCAGGATATCGGCAAACAGGATCGCAGCGTCAAACCCATAGCGCCGGATTGGCTGCAATGTGACTTCGGCGGCCAGTTCCGGGTTATAGCATAAAGACAGAAAATCCCCGGCCTGGGCACGGGTGGCCCGGTATTCCGGCAGATACCGACCCGCCTGGCGCATCATCCAGATTGGCGGCACGTCCTGTACTTCGCCCGCCAGCGCCCGCAGCAGTTTCTTTGTCTCGGCCATTTTCGCCCCCAGTCTTCCGGTTTTCGCAACGGGTCGTCCTTCGGCGGCAATTTGTCAAGCTCAGCCCCCATTGTCAGGGCAATGTGACGCGACTAAAGCTGTGCACATGACTTTGACCCTGCCCACCCCCGCATCGCCCCTCAGAATTGGCACCCGTGGTTCACCGCTGGCATTGGCTCAGGCCTATGAAACCCGCCAGCGCCTGAGCGATGCGTTTGATCTACCCGAAGCGGCCTTTGAAATCGTCGTGATCAAGACAACTGGCGACAATCGCGCTATGATCGATGCAGATCGTCCCCTGAAGGAAATCGGCAACAAGGGCCTGTTCACCAAGGAAATCGAAGAGGCGATGTTGCGCGCCGAAATCGATATCGCCGTGCATTCAACGAAAGACATGCCTGTTGAGCAGCCCGAAGGGCTGGTTCTGGACACATTCCTTCCGCGCGAGGATGTGCGTGACGCTTTCATCTCGCCGCGCCTTAACTCGATCCACGATCTGCCTGAAGGGGCCGTCGTGGGCACCTCGTCTTTGCGGCGCCGGGCACAGCTGCTGAACCGGCGGCCGGACCTGAAAGTGGTTGAGTTTCGCGGGAACGTGCAGACGCGGCTGAAAAAGCTGGAAGCCGGGGTTGCGGATTGCACTTTTCTGGCCATGGCTGGCATTCGCCGTCTGGGCATGGACGAGATTCCAGCCAGCGCCATTTCTCCGGATGACATGCTGCCCGCGATTGCACAGGGTACCATTGGCATCGAACGGCGCAGCAACGATATGCGCGCGGCTGAAATGCTTGAAGCGATTCATCACACGGAAACAGGATGGCGGCTGGCCGCTGAACGCGCCTTGCTGGCCGCGCTGGACGGATCTTGCGAAACTCCGATCGCTGGTCTGGCAGAACTGGACGGAGACAACTTAAGGCTGCGCGGCGAAGTCCTGCGCCCAGATGGATCGGAAACCGTGAACAGAGATGTGACCGGTTCCATCAAAGACGGGCCGGAAATGGCCCGCGCGATGGCGGCAGACCTGTTGGAACAGGCAGGTCCGGGTTTTTTCGATTGGAAAAATTCAAATTAATTTAAGGCAGTGTGAACTTGATCACTGTGACCGCCGAGATTCTCGGGCATTAAAGTGACATACCGATGAGGAAGTCGGGTCAGTCTCGAAAGTATCGAAAAGTTTTCAGATTGCCGGTGATTTAATCAGTATTCGAGGGGGCGAGGCTGACCCCCGACTTCCAAAGGTAGCGGGTCGCTGTTGAACTCAACAGCGACCCGTTTACGTTGTATACATCCAACCTTCAGGAAATCGCATCAACGGCGTGACGGACGGCGATGCGTGTCTGTTCCAAATCCGCATCGGTGATCGCCAGCGACGGATAAAGCTTGCCCGGAGACTTAAAGATTCCATGAGCGCGCAGCACCGCATTATAAGTGGCGTTACGCTGTGGATCATCATGGTTTGCACTGCGATAATCGCGGCACTCGGCGTTGGTGAAATAGATGTCAAACAAAGTCTCGTCACCGCATATCCGATGCGCGATACCCGCTTCATTCAAGGCGTCCGTCTGAATCTGCTGCAAGTGTTTTCCAATTGCGCGCAAACGCTCATACGCGCCGTCACGCCGCAAAATCTCCATCGTCTTCAGCCCAGCTGCCGAGGCGACCGGATTCCCCGATAGGGTCCCCAACTGCATCAGCCAACCTTCTTCCCCGACCTTCGATTTATCGAAATGCTTCATGATCTCGGCGCTGGCACCGAGCGCAGCCAGAGGGAAGCCGCCGCCCGTGATCTTGCCCAAAGTGCAGATATCCGGTGCGACCCCGTATCGTTCCTGTGCCCCGCCATAAGCCAGCCGGAATCCAGTGACGATCTCATCAAAGATCAACAGCACACCATGTTGATCACACAGAGCTCGAAGGCCCTGCAAATATCCCGGCATTGGCGGAATGATCCGTTGCAAAGGCTCGACCATAATCGCGGCAACGTCGTCATTTTCCTCCAGCAAAGCAGCGACGGCTTCCAGATCGTTAAAGGGCGCGATCAGCATCTGCTCGGCCACGCTATCGGGGATACCAGCGCTGTCGGGAACAGCCTGTGGGAAATTGACCCTGCGGCTTGGGGCAAGGCTCATCTGCGCCTCGGCGCTCATACCGTGGTAACCGCCTTCAAACTTCAGGATCTTGCTGCGCCCGGTATAAGCCCGTGCCAGGCGGATCGCATACATGTCGGCTTCGCCTCCCGACGCGACAAAGCGCACCTGCTCGCAGCAGGGAACGGCGTTGATGATGGCCTCGGCCAGTTCGATTCCTTTTCTGTTATTGGCAAAAAACGTCATCCCTTTGGGCAGCTGTTCCAAAACGGCTTCCATCACTTCAGGGTGACCATGACCCAGCAGCATCGGACCCGACCCGATCAGGTAATCGACATATTCGTTGCCGTTTTCGTCCCAGACACGGCTGCCTTCACCACGGGCGATGATGATGCCCGGATCAAAGTTGCCAAACCCCCCGGCGGGTAGAACTTCGTTCGCGCGAGCAATCCATTCGGATTGTGATTGGATTTTCAGCATCTCAGTCGATCTCCAGAATTGGGGTGCCAAGGATATCGAGGTCCGGCACAACACCTAAACCCGGACCTTCGGGCGGAGCAATCCGGCCGTTTTCACGAATTGGTGCATCAGGACACAGACGCGGGGCCACGTAAGACGACAAGTCGCACGTGTTCATCAGAGAACCTTTCGGCGTCGACGCCGCAAAGTGAAGTGAAGCCGCAGTAATAATGTCAGACCCCCATGTGCATTCCGCGCATATCTCGGCACCCAGATGCACGGTCAGATCCCGTGCACGACGCATTGCCGACAATCCGCCGAATTTCGAAAGTTTAAGCGCCACCGCATCCATGCACCCCAGGTCATGCGCACGCAAAAGCGAGGCAAGATCAAAGGCACTCTCGTCGATTTTCATCGGAAGACCAGTAGCCTGACGGACAGCGGCACAGTCTTCCAGCGTTTTGCAGGGCTGTTCCAACATCACGTCCAGATGTGCCACCGCACGCCCGGTACGGGTCGCCTGCAATCGCGATGCTCCACAATTCCAGTCACCATATACCAACGGCCCGATTCCCACGGCTTCGCGCACTTTGATCAGCCGTTCGGCATCCGCCTGCCAATCTCCCTCGACGCCCAGCTTGACCTGAAACTGCCGGATTCCGGTTTGAAAAGCGGATTTGGCAATGCGCGCCATCTCGTCCGGTGCAATGCAAGTAATTGAATGATAGAGCGGCATATCTACCTGCGTTCGCCCACCCAACACCGCATAAACCGGCAACCCTGCCGCCTGACCGAACAGGTCCCAAAGCGCGATATCGACGATCGATTTCGCGTATTGATGCCCTTGCAGAAACACGTCCAGCTTGCGCATGGGGGCGTCTATACCAAAAGGAGTGATCCCGAGGATTTCAGGCCCCATCTCAGCAATGGCTCCCGGCACCCCATCCGCATAGGCCGGCAGGTAATGCGGGATCGGGCAGACCTCACCCCATCCCCTGTGACCGGTATCCGTTTCAAGGCTCAGAATATGGGATTTCACAGTGGCACAAGTCTTGCCTTCGGCCATATGGTACGTTTCGTGACTTGTCAGATCGACAGACCAGAGCGTTATCTTGTTGATTTTCAAGCGTATACTCCCACTGGATCACCTAATGTGCTTTCATCCGGATGAACGCCAAGCCCAGGTTCTTCTGGCAGGTGCAAGTGGCCATCAACATTCCGAGGCCCACGTCCCCCGGCAATATCGACCGCGATCATGTCCTGACAGGCCCATACGGCAAGGCAGTTGTTATCCGGGATGGTCGCGGCCAGATGCAATGCTTCGGTATCGGCCAGAACCGTACCGCCAGTGGCCATTACGAACATGTCTATCCCATGGGCCAACGCGATATCCCGCATGCGCGCAGCCTTGGTCAGCCCGCCGACGCGGTTCAACTTGATCCCGAAAATCTGAGCCAGACCATCGCGGGCGATACGGGCCGCATCCTGTAAAGTCACAAGGCTTTCGTCCACTGAAACGGGCGACGAATGAAGCCCCGAGATTGCAGCAATGTCATCCAGCGTCTCACAAGGTTGTTCGAACATGACATTAAGGTCCGCGCAGGTGCTCATCACACGCAACGCTTGCTGACGCGTCCAGCCACGATTGACATCATAAAGAACGATCTCGCCGGGTCGCCGAATACTCTCGACATCGCGAACACGCGCGATGTCCCTTTCAACGTCACCACCGATCTTCACGGAATGGGCGATGTAGCCCCGCTGGCGGTACCGCTCTATGACCGCGCGCGTTTCATCGACGGATTTCGCCCCGACCGAGGACGCAATCGGGCGCGGTGTCCGCGATCCACCCCCCATCAGATCGGCAATCGGCACACCCGCCGCCTGACCCGCGATATCCCAGCAGGCCATATCAATTGGGCTTTTGGCATAAAGGTGCCCGGGCAAGGTAAGATCCATCGCCCGTTCCACCTCCAAAACCCGTCGCGGATCCAGGCCCAGAATGAACGGCGCCATCGTTTCAATTCCGGCGCGGATACCCGGTCCATGCGCGGGCACATAGGTATGGCCCCATGGGGTCCCTTCACCCCAGCCAACAAACCCCGCATCGGTTTCGATTTTCACGAGTGTCGCGTCAAGGGTTTCGAATTTCAGCCGCCCACCAGACAACCAATATGGATGCTCAAGCGGGAGATCGATGTGATATACAGTGATAGCTTTGATCTTCATGCGATATCCATCCGGGGCAAGTCACCCATGCCTTCACCGCGCCACAGGACATAGGTCAGGATCGGCTGATCTGTGGTGACCATGGCATGACTTTGCCAACTTGCGTGCAAGCGCGTTTGATTGGCACCAATATAAGTTTCGTCCCCATCGACCTTGAACAACGCACCTCCGCCAAGAACGAGGTAGAGTTCTTCGGCCTGATGGCTGTGCCAATCGTAATTCAGGCCAGCCCCCCAATACGCGATGTAGCCGCGCAGCAGGGTCGAGTGAAAATGTCCGGTTGGACCGAACAGCTCATAATAGCCGTATCGGTTCAGGAAATCCGCACCAACTTCGTCTTCGGTGTAGGTGTGTTTCCAATGTGCCAGATGCGCCGTCGCTTTGACCGCTGTGATCAGGTCACGGGTTGGCGCGTGTTCAACAAGGTCGAAGGCTGCCACCAGTCTCGTTGCGGGAATGGGTGCGGGATCCAACCCCGTCGGGGTCAGATTACCCGGCCAAGACGCGAACGCAGCCAGATCCGGATGCGCATGGTGCATTTGCCGGGCAGCTTTAAGAACATCGTCAAGCGTCATGGCATCACCACGATGTTGCCGGCGTGCTCTTTCGCAATGAACGCGGCTTGCGCATCTCGGAGATCCTCCAACGGGTATGTCGCGGCAAGCGCTGGCTGGATCTCACCAGCCTCGATGTATGTTACGAGGTTCTTCATGACCTGAGGGTCAATGACGGTCGAACCGGTGAAGGTCAGGTCGCGCAGGTAGAATGTGCGCAGATCAAGTTCGACGATCGGGCCTGCAATTGCGCCCGAACAGGTATAGCGGCCACCCCGTTCCAATATGTCGATCAGGTTCGGCCAGTATGGTCCGCCCACGACATCTGCGACCACACTGATCTTTTCTACGCCCAGCGCCTCGCGCAGGTTCGCAGGAGCGCGTGGCAGAATGACGTCAGGGCCAAGCCTGGCCACGTCCGCGTGTTTGGATTCGGATGCCATCGCGATCACCCGTGCGCCGCGCCGTTTGGCCAGTTGCACAAGCGCACCGCCCACACCGCCGGAAGCACCTGGAACCAAAACCGTATCCTCGCCGGTCACATTGGCACGGGTCAACATGCCTTCGGCGGTGGAGTAAGAGCAGGAAAAAGTTGCCAGTTCAGCATCCGTCAGGTTCGAGGTGATTGCCACAGCATTCACCGCCAGAGTTGTCGCGTATTCGGCAAAACCACCATCCCGTTCCGAGCCGAAATAACCAGTCTTGTCCATATTGTCGGGTTCCACCGGGTCGCGCAGCCAGCCATCCGTGATAACACGCTCACCAATACGCCCCCGGTCAACACCGTCGCCGACGGAAACGATATGCCCGCAGATATCGGCCCCTTGAATTCGCGGAAAGGTGATCGGATTACCGCCCCAGGTGGGATCTTCTTCGCCAACCTCTTCAAACGCACCACCGGTCGTTGCGGCTGAGACCGTCTTAGAGTACCAACCCGACCGCGTGTTGACGTCCGTATTGTTCAGCCCACATGCCGCAACCTTGATCAGCACTTCACCCTCCGCAGGTTCAGGACGCGGCCAGTTATCGTGCCAAACTATCTGCTCTAAACCTCCATGGCCCATCGTGACCATGGCTTTCATTGTGGTGGGCAGGTTCATCAGGCGGTCTCCACTACTGCGTCTATGCGGGGCAGCAGGCTGTCTGGATCGTAGGCGGGCTTATCCAGTACTCGGGCCGGACGCGGCTTGCCGTGAATCACGACCTCCAATTCGGTTCCCGCTTTTGCTGCTTCGGGTTTGATGTATGCAAAGGCCAATATCTTACCGACCGTGTGACCGAACGCGACCGAAGCCGTAGAGCCTATGACACGCCCGTCCAGCATCACCGCCTCGCCTCCATGGCCGTCAATTTCGCCATCCGGCTCGATTTGCAGATAGGCACATATCCATGGCAAATCGGCGTTCAGCGTCTTGTCCCTGCCCAGGTAGTCCTTGCCCGTACGGGCAAAGCGCAGCGCGTCAGCTTCGGCCAGCGTGACCTCGTTGGTCAGCTCACCTGCCCCTTTGAAGCCCTTCTCCATCCGCATCACGTTCATGGCGAAACTGCCATAGTCTGCGATGCCATACGCCTCGCCCGCAGCCCATAGCGCATTGTAGACATCAAGGCAGGCGGCGTTGGGCATATGCAGCTCCCAACCCAGTTCACCCGCATAAGACATGCGAAACGCCCAGAGTTTATGACCGGCAATCGTGACCTCTTGCGCCGACAGCCAGCGGAACCCGGCATTGCTCAGATCGGTATCCGTACAGCGCGCCAGAACTTCGCGTGATCTGGGGCCGTTCAGCGACAAGGCAGACCAATCAGAAGACAGCGCGGTGATCTGCACATCTTCACCCTTGCGCTGATGCGCCAAATGATCAAGCAAACGCTGTTCGAAGAACGCAGCACAGACCAGATAGAAGCGGTCTTCGGCCATGCGGACAATCGTAGTCTCCAACTCGATCCGGCCACGGCGGTTCAGCATATGGGTCAGTGTGATCGAGCCAACCTTTTGCGGCATCCTGTTAGCAGTCAACCGATCCAGCAGAGTATAAGCATCGGGCCCCGATACTTCGACTTTGGTGAAGGCAGTGACATCCATGATCCCGACACGTTCCCGCACGGCTTTGACCTCGGTCGCGACCATATCGTCGGCAGGAGTGCGGCGGAAGGAATAGTGATCGCGTTGTTCCACGCCATCGCGGGCGAACCAGCGGGGGCGTTCGAAGCCATAGACCTCTTCATGTACCGCGCCTTTTGATTTCAACAACTCATACAGTGGCGACGGCTTGATCGGACGCCCTGCAAGTCGATTGAAGTGTGGAAACGGGATTTCGTGACGTAAGCAATAATCTTCCTCGGCCTTGATCACCTGCCAGTCTTTGCTGGCATAGCTGCCAAAGCGGCGCGGATCGAAATCCCGCATCGAGATATCGGCAGCCCCATGCACCATCCAGCGGGCCAGTTCACGGGTCAGACCCGGCCCCCAGCCGATGCCGATCTGCGTCCCGCAACAGCACCAGTAATTTCGCACACCCGGCGCAGGACCGATCAAGGGGTTGCCGTCCGGCGGATGTGATATCGCCCCATGCACATCACGTTGAATGCCCAGTTCGGAAAAAATCGGCATCCGGTTCAGACTTTCCTCAAGCCATGGCATTACCCGGTCATAATCCGCGTCGAACAACCAGTTCTCGTACTCCCAAGGGCAATGATCATGCCAGACCGAGTTCGGATTCTCTTTCTCGTATATTCCGATCAGGCCGCGCTGCTGCTCCATCCGGATATAGCCCGAGACTTTGCGGTCATCGCGGATCACCGGCAGTTCCTTGTCCAAGTTCTGGAATTCGGGCACTGGCTCAGTCACGAAATAATGGTGCGTCATTGACGTCATGGGCAGTTGCAGCCCGGACCATTCGCCCATCTGGCGCGCGTAGGTGCCGCCCGCGTTCACCACATGCTCACAGATGATGGTGCCCTGTTCGGTCTCAACAATCCATTCGCCGTTTGCGCCCTGCGTGATGTTCGTCGCCCGGCAGCTGCGGAAGATGCGCACGCCCTTCTGGCGTGCCCCGGCTGCCATCGCCATGGTCACATTGGTCGGGTCCACATGCCCGTCATCCGGTGTATGCAGCGCGCCCAGAACACCTTCGAGGTTATAAAACGGATGCAGTTCAGCCACCTTCTCGGGACCGACAAGTTCGATATTGAAACCCAGCGACCGGCCCACCGACAGGGTATGGCGCAGCCAATCCATCTCATCCTCGGTATATGCGAGACGGAACGAGCCGCAGCCATGCCATGTGACAGGCTGACCTGTCTCGGCCTCAAGCAGGCCGGAATACAAACTGATGTTGTAATCGACGCATTTGCCCAGACCAAAGCTTGAGGTTGAATGCGTAATCTGCCCTGCCGCATGCCATGTACTGCCGCTGGTCAGCTCGGCCTTTTCCAGCAGAACAGTCTCTTCGCCCCAGCCTTCATGGGCCAGATGGTAGGCCAGACCAACGCCCATGACGCCGCCTCCGACGATGACCACGCGTGCGTGTGACGGCAGTTCATTCCCGGACATGATTTTTCCTCTTCCCGAGTCGCTTTTCTGCTCGACAGGCTAATTCCACATTTGTACCATCGTCAATCATGAATGACACAAATGTATCATCAACTGTTCTGGACCGCCTGACCGAAGAGTGGGACGCCCTGACCCCTGAGGCGCAGAAAGCCGCGCGTTACGTTCTGGAGAACCCTACGGATGTAGGGGTCTCAACCGTGCGCGAAATTGCCGAGGCGGCAAAGGTCAAACCCAACACATTCGTGCGCATGGCACGGCAAGTGGGGTTTGAAGGGTACGAAGATTTTCGCGAACCCTTTCGCGACGCGATCCGAAAAGGGCGCGTGTCGTTTCCAGACCGTGCCAGATGGCTTCAGGACATCGGCAAATCCGGTGAATTGGGCGGCCTGTATGCCGATATGATCGGCGCCGCGATCCGGAATATCGAGGAAACATTTGCAGGGATCGACGCGAACCGCCTGAAATCTGCTGCCGAAGTCATCTGGAATTGTCGCCAGATTTTCACACTCGGCGTGGGCGTCAACAATTCCAACGCGCGCAACTTTACCTATCTGGCTTCGACCGGGATGAAGCAGTTTCATGCAATCCCCCGCCCCGGTTCAACCCCGGTAGACGATCTTGCATGGGCGGATGAACAGGACGTGCTGATTGCGATCACCTGTCATCCCTACCGAACCGAAGTGATCGAGGCGGTCAAACTGGCACGTCAGCAGGGCCTGACTGTCATAGGTATCTCAGACAGCCCGGCCAGCCCTGTGATCCGGAACGCCCATCACGGGTTTGTCGTCGCAGCAGATACGCCGCAGTTTTTCCCATCATCCGTTTCGACCATCGCGCTGCTGGAAACGCTGCTGTCTTTCGTGATCGCGGTATCCAGCGACGAGATCGTCGAACGGGTCGAACGTTTCCATCGTCGCCGCCATCAGCTTGGCATCTATGCGGAGGAACCCGAATGAATGTACCCCTGACCCATTCACTGGACGCGCGCTACTATACGGATCCCGCCATTTTCGAGAAGGAGATACAGGGGCTTTTGGCCCGAACATGGCAGTTCGCAGGCCATGTCGCGCAGGTTCGGGAAACAGGGGATTACTTTGCTTTTGAGATCGCCGGGCAAAACCTGTTCTGCATTCGCGGACGCGATGGCGAAATTCGCACTTTCTATAACGTCTGCCAGCACCGCGCGCACGAAATGGTCTCGGGCGCAGGAAACACCCGCGTCGTCGTCTGCCCTTACCACGCGTGGACTTACGAGTTGTCCGGCAAGCTGCGCGCGGGTCCAAATATCAAATCCGTCCCCGGATTTGACCGCAGTGCAATCTGCCTGACGGCGGTCCGGACCGAAATCTTCAATGGGTTCATCTTCGTCAATCTCGACGAAAACGCAGCCCCGATGGATGACTGGTATCCCGGAGTGCGGCAGGAAATCCGTACATTTGTCCCACATATCGACGAGCTTGAGCCGCTGGAATGGGTCGAGATCCCTGAACACTGCAACTGGAAGGTCAGCGTCGAGAATTATTCGGAATGCTATCACTGCCCGAACAACCACCCGACTTTTGCTGAAGGTGTCGTCAAGCCCGAAACCTACGACATCCAACCCGATGCAGGCGGCGGTTTCGTGCTGCGCCACACGACCGAATGTCAAAGTCTCGACAAGATGACTTACCCTATCGACCTGTCGGTGCCTCATGCGGGCGATTACCAGTCTTGGTTCCTGTGGCCTATGTTTTCGTTCCAGTGCTACCCGGGCAATGTGCTGAACACATATCACTGGCACGCAAGTGACACGGATCACTGCACCGTCTGGCGCGGTTGGTACACCGAAGGTGGTTCGGAAAGCGCGGTGATCCGGCAACTGGCCGTTCAGGACAGGGAAACAACGGTCGAAGAAGACATCCGGCTTGTGGAATCCGTCCATCGCGGCCTCAGATCTCGCGGTTACCGCCCCGGCCCGCTGGTGCTGGATCCGGGTTGCGGTGTGATGTCCGAACACTCAATCGCCAAGTTGCAACAATGGATGCGCGAGGCCGTGGAATGAAACCCGCCCTTGGCAGACATAACCTGTTTGCCCTGCCCTTGAGCGGATAGATCAACCACGCTGATGCTCAAGGAATGGCACCCTTGCGAAATCGACCGGCCCTGGCCTAAAGCCACGCAGGTATAACGACATAGTGGACCAGCCACACCGGTTAAAACAGATGCACCAGTTGATAATTTCGCACTACGATCCTGCATACAAACACCGCCTGACACGCTGACAAACCGGAGACCCACAATGGCTGACTTATTTGACGAAGACCTGTTCCTGAAAGGGTTGGAACAACGGAAGAATACACTGGGCGCAGAGTATGTAGAAAAGAACCTTGCAGCGGCTGACGATTTCACCCGCCCGTTTCAGGAAGCCATGACCGCCTGGTGCTGGGGTTTTGGCTGGGGGGATGACGTGATCGACGCAAAAACGCGGTCGATGATGAACCTGTCCATGATCGGCGCTTTGGGAAAGATGCATGAATGGGAAATCCACTGCCGCGGCGCCATCACCAACGGGGTCACCAAAGAAGAAATACGCGCCATCATCCACGTGGTCGGGATTTATTGCGGCGTTCCGCAAGCATTGGAGTGTTTCCGCGTCGCCCGTAAAGTGCTGGAAGACAAATAAACGCCATCAAAGACCAGCTTCGGCCAACAGTCGCGCGCCTTCGTCATAGTATTTTCTGTTTTTGAAACAGCCGGGCCAGGCCCAGCGCTCGGCCGTAAATCCGGGCTGCAATTCCAGGATGCGACGGGCGTGCCGACGTGCCAGTGACTGGTTGCCTGCCGCAGCGGACAACATGCATAACACGACCCGCGCCCGCACGCTGCCGGGGTCCACTCGCAAGACATTATGCGCGTGCTGCCATGCTGCCTTGTCTTCCGAGAGGGCAAGGGTCATTGACAAGTTCGCCTCGATCCAGATCGGCGGGTGCGGAGTTAACGCAAGAGCTTGCCGATACGTGGCTATTCCGTCCTCAAGCCGGTCGTCATACATCAACAAGACACCATAATAGCCCAGCAATTCGGGGCTGCTGTGGAACCGCTCAAGAACCTTGCGCATCAGCTGGCAAGCCTTGGCAGTATGGCCAGCAACATTTTGGGTAAACGCTTCGAGCGCGGCACAATAGGGATCCGCCGGGTGTTTTTCACGCATGATGGCGCAGTCGGCCTCGACCAGAGCCAGCGTTTGTTCCGGCGAATCTTCCATGCCCAACCGGATCAGATCCAGGCGGCAGAATCCGACAGCGATCCGCGCAGGCAGATAGTCCGGATCGCGCCGCAAACAGACCTCATACTGGCGGATGGCACGGAACAGGCCGTCCTTGGTCGTAAGGCTTTCCTGAATGCGGCCATTCTGAAATGCCGTCCAAACTTCGGTGGATGTAGCGTGTGCTGACCAGATATCGGACCAGTGACCATCCCGCAGCCGCAACTGAAGCGCTTCGACAACTTTCATTGCGATTTCTTCAACGGCGTCAAACGTATCCTTTTCCCGAAACCGGAAACGTTCGGTCCACAGGCACACCTGATCCACAGTTGACGTCAATTGTGCTGCCACGCGCAGCCCTTCGGCCCCTACCACGCTGCCGCTTAGCATATAACCGTCGACAGGCCCTTCCTGTCTTCGCGCATCGCGCAATTCAATGACATCCGACAACGTGCCCAAAAGGAAAAGCAATTCGTCCCGGATCGAGGCCGCCGCCACGTTGATGTTGTTATCGTCACCAATTACTTCAAACGGCTCGACAACAATTGCTGGTCTCTGGCGCCCCCAATGGGATGGAAAGCGCGCGCCAACCGGAACGGGCGCGTTTTCATCAAAACCAACATCCCAATAAGCTTGCCGTTCAACGGCCAACCAGTCTTCAAATTCCGGGTCTGCAACATCCAACCCTTCCAGAAGCTCGGCGCGATCCGGTTGAAGCGGTTCATCAAACAAATCAATTTCAAGCGCTTTCAGGTCGATGGAGACATTCTCGCGCCCGATGTCCAGAAACCCCAGACCGAACCCGGCCAGATGCTTGGTCAAGACACTAAGTTCCTTGCGCAACGATGCCGCACCCTGTGCGGGTGGGCTTTTGCTCCAAAGCTTGTCTTGCAGCCAGGCCCTGCTGCGAACAGCATTTTTAGACAACAACACCAAGGCGAGAAGCGCTTTCGCCTTGGTGCCGCGTGGTGTTGCATCCTGGCCGTCGTCGCAAATCACCTGAAACGGACCGGTCAGGAATATCTTGGTTTTTGCCTTACTCAAATAAACTCCTCAGGCAAGTTCAGACACTGCGGTCAGGAACCACAGCCATAAACGACAATGCCACCCATCGCTTCATAGGCCAGCTTGCAGCACCATGACTGGTGATCGGGATTTGGGTCTGGCTCTTTTTCGCTCAGATCGGGGATGACAATGTGAACCCTGTCCTTGGAATCATAGACGAACTCCACCGCAGGATTACCGACATCCGAAAGGATGTCATGTATCTTCTGCTCAGCCGCATCGCGATCTTCTGGCGACCCCAGCGCGTTGCTCCGGGCGGCGTTCAAAACTTCACACCCAAGATCCTTAAGTGTGTATTTCGGATTAATAGTCAAACGAGCCATACTAAAAGTCCTTTCTTAACAACCACAACCATTTGTATAACCCGTTACATACCTATCCGGAAACAAAAATGACCGACGCGCTGATTGAACTGGCCGAAAACGCAGGGCTTATTTCCGGACCTTCTTTTGCTGAATTTCCCAAAGGTGCTCCGATCCACACCGCCTTTCGCATGATCAATTTGCGAAACGGAACAGTGCCACCCGCTGGCGCAATGAAACATCGCGTGTCCTTCGGCACTGCGCGTAACCGGAACGAAGCCGCACGGCTTTCGGGTTTCGAAGCGATCGAACGTTATGCGCTGCAATACAGCGCGGATTCGCCTGAAACCCGCGAGAGCCTGATTTCATCGGACGGTGCCACGCATTTTCTGCCACGTGATGCCCTTGCTCTGGGTGCGCCGGGCAGCGACGGGCAGATCACGTCGAAGGGGGGCGCAGCGGGACCAACGCATGAGGCCGCTGCGCTATGGGCCTCGCTCGAATGTCTGGAACACGCGCTTGGACCACGTGGGTTCGACCAGGTGTTGCCCGAAACAGCGCTGCCGCGCGATCTGACCCGCTGGCTGAACACCTACCTGCGCAATCTGAGCGTTCACCTTCGCGTGGTTCCGGCGGTCGGCTTGCTACTGCGTGCGGTCTGCGCCGATGCGGATGGCGGGCGGCCAACCTATGGAACGGCTTTTTCCGCCGATCTAGCGACAGGTGTCTGGCACGCGGCATGCGAGGCGGTTGTGTCCTGGCGCAATATGGTGACGCTTGACCACACCGGCGTGACAGATGACGCGATGAATGAGGAACAGGCACGCTTGTTCCGACTGTATCGCGGCGCGCAAACCGATCGCCCGCCAACTCCGGCATCCTCTTTCGATGTGGATGCCTGGCAAAGCCCCGGCCCGACGCTAATGGCTGTATTGACAGCGGCGGCCAACGCTGCCGGGCGTCCGATTGCCATATTCGATATGACGGCGCCGGAAATACCTTTGCCCGTGGTCAAAGCCGTGCCGGTTTGAAACCTTTGTCAGTGACTGAATTGGCGAGTTAGCGCTACGTTGCCAAAGACCTCGGTTTCGGTCCGGTCCGCAAATTCAGAAATCTGTTTGCATCGTTTGGTTTCTGGAAGCCCACAAACGATGTCGCCTGGATCAACAGGCGGGACTTCAACAAATTCGACCCTTGTGATCGCGCGTGGTTTGGCCGCTACTGTTATCAAGGGGCCAACTTCGATCAGGCTGGCAAGCGCGTAACCCGACACAGGCCGTGCGGTTGGCCCTGTTCCCATGGAGATATCGTCCAGAAACCGGGGATCATCGTCGCCCGGCCCGAACTCAAGGCGCATGGGCATTCCAGCTTCACCGCGCGGATAACGCACCCAATCTGTCGGCACATTCACCGCATCCACGAAGAGTTCGGAAATGTGAAACGCCCGAAAATAAAGCCCCAGAGGATTCGCGAACGCCATCGTACGCCCTGTCGGTGTCGCCGTGCCCTTGGAGAAGGCCAGATCAAGGGCTTCACCCGCCAACCCAGATCCCGCATGGCGACAATACAGATCCTGTCGGTTGGCAAAATGTAACACCTCACAAAGCCGCGCGGGCCTTCTGTTTTCACCATGGCCGACAACATAGGGGAATGAGGAAAGATGCATTGTGGCGATCAGGTCGCTCAAGCTGTTTGTCTCTGTGGTCATGAACAAAGCATGTTCGATATTCAACGGATGCTCTGGTGGATGGGCAAAATCTGTTCCCACCAGTCTTTTGTGAAAACGAGCGATGCGTTGAGGCACATCCATCTCGCACCAACCTGCTCGCGAAACCTCGAACAGCTCTTCGCAGGAATATGAACATCTGGATACGGTTTCGACGACCGAAAGGAAGTGATTCAGATCGAACACTGCCATGGTTCTCCACCACTCCATCAGTTCGGTCGTGGCGACAAAGCGCTTCGGCCGCATTTTGCCGTCGGAATCGGGACGTAAAATCAGCACATATTCCAAAAATTCATTGTGCAGTTCAGCCCGGCTTGCCCATCCCTGATCCGAAAGACTGGCGGCCAGCTCCTCGCCCAGACAATCCCGGGGTTCGCGCGGGTTGGCAGACCATTTGAACCCCGTCGATATCTGACCATCGACGATGTCGTCTGGGTCCATGACCAAGAACGGGCTCACTCCATTGCCATCGAACATCCCTTCAATTCTCGAGTTCCAATCCGACAGGGCAGCTTCACTCACCCCCCTATCGGCGCAACCTGGCGATTGAAAAACAGCCATCACCGAACACCGATCCGTATCTGAAATGCAGGGCTGATCTGCCATCAATAATTGCCACGGCAGTTCCAGCCTGGTTCGAGAGATCATCATCGTTGACGGGCACGGAAGCATCATGAAAAATCTCCCTCCGAAAAAAATTGAAACTTCATCCGCCCCAACCTGCCTGTTCTGGCAGGTGGCGGGTCCACCACAATTCAGGCGAACTATTGGCAACGTGGATTTCACTGCCAGAAGACCGATTACCCAAGATGCTGAGATGATCGCCGTCAAAAGTCTCAAGCGACACTTTCGATGACGTCGGTGATTTTGCCATATGTTCTGCCAAAATGCCGACCGCGATACGCTCACCCATCCGGATACTGTCGAAATAATCGCTGTAGAAATGAACGCCCGCCAAGTTGCGCCCAAGTGCAATATTCGCAGCGAGCTTGTTCAACTCGCCATTCAGCGTCAGGCAGTCTGCACTGTCTTCCGGTCGGGTCGTGTCGATCAGGGTCTTACCCCCCGCAGCTGGCACAAGGACCCGAGGCAGACCGGCCGAAGCCAAAGACACCCGTGATCCATCCAAAGCGTGCGTTCTGAAGAAAGCTTTGAGCACAGTGACGCATGCCCCGGCAACGGCACCATGAGCCGCCCCATAAGACGGGTGCATTGGCGAGCCTTCGGGATAAGCAACCGGCAGCAGCAAGTTACGGTCATTTCGCGGCAGGCCCTTATGGGAAATGGCGTTATGCGCAAACCTCTTCACCGAAGGCGAGGCGGCGATTGCATCCATAAGACTGAAACCTTCGCTTGCCGCAGCTTCGAGTTTACTCAGATGAGCCGCGGCAAAAGGCTCGGCCGCGCCAAGAGTTGCGCCGTGACCGTTTGCCATCAAACTCGTCACACTGCCCAGCTTTTCAGGCCGGGCACGATTGTGCACCTGAAACGTCTGACGTTTCGCGGCCCTCAGGGCCCGTGCCCCGGCTTCCGTCAGCAGGGACAAAACATGCGCGCCGCCCCAGGCAGAGCCAGGATCACGCACACCGGCATATCCATCGTCAGGCAGACCTTCGTCTGTCGGAGTGCCCTGTCCAAGCATCAGCAGGCAGGCATTGAAAAAAGTCTGATAAATTCTGTCAAAATGCACGTAAGAGGCAAGGTCGCGCGGTGTTTCAATGAATTTCGTTCCGTCGCTCTCAAAGGCTTGTTCGGCCGTCGTGTCCGCCCCGTTCTGAACGTCCAGCCACTCAGCCCAATCCCGCAGATAGTCCACGCCCGCCGCCTGCGGCAAGATCTTCTGGTCGATCCTCAAAGCGCCGAAGGGAACAGGCCCGGCGGCCATTGCCTGCGTCAGCTTATGCTTCTGCCGGCGCGCTTGATCTGCTGTCAGTGGATCGTGGCCTTGTACCAGGAACTGCGACAGATACGGCCCCTGCGCACAGCCCTGCGAGCAACCACGAAACAGGGTTTGAGGGGTCAGGCCGCCACCATCCCGAACCCGCCGCGCCGCCGAAACCTTTCCAATCTCAGCGCCATCGGCTTCCCGAGGGCTGCCATCGCGCCGGAACCATTCCAACTGACCAAGGGCACCAGCCACGTTGGCCGCATCACCGGCACCATCCCTGATGGATTCGAACGGTACATCCCGCAGAATGGCCATCGCGTAGATCTCGGCCATCTCCGCCGCCAGCTCATCCGAGCCAAGCCGGGGCGCGGGGGCAATACCCAAACCCCCGGCGTCACATCCGTTGAGACCAAGCCGGTGGCCCAGGATTGGCCCTTCCCACGCACGCCACCTAAATTCACCACCCTCTGATGGCGCGGTGCGGAAGGGCCCGGAATAGGCTGGCATGTCGAACAACGCCAACCGATTGCCAAAATTGTCGGTGCAGGTCGGATCAGCCACTTCTTCCAGAAACTCGGTATAGACCTGCGCGTCGACAATTCCGTTTACGTCATGACGCAACCCCTTCGAGAAATTCGTCGGCCATGTTCCTTCAAAAAGGTCCGATTCACCGTTGTGATCCTTGAAAACCTCCTGAGAGGAACGCGCCAACACACTCAAACGGCGTCGACCCCGGCCTACCTTTTGATGGGCTTCATAAGGGTTCTGCCATGGTTCAGACGGAACGGTATGTTGCGACATGATGTTCTCCTCATCGACACCAGAACGAATCGCATCACGGCGTTACCGGATCGTGACTTCCAAAAAGGGAATGTGTTTTCTACTTTTTTTCAATAAGTTGCCAGCTTCACGCCGGCGTACAGAACGCTATCATGCAAAAAACCGTGACCCGGTCTCACGTTGCAAAGCCAACCGAGCACTTGAACGCCGCTGTAGACTTGCCACGTCTCAGAATCTCGCAAACCAGGCCTGATGCCACAGGCAAGGCCCGCGATTCTAAAGACATTGCGAACTGCATCAGTCCGGAAGAAAGTGAACCAGTTCGTACCAATGGCGGATGCAAGCCGGTGCGATTCCGTTCTATTTCAAAGAGTTCGGATGGATCTGTAAAAAAATCTAAACACTGCGGAATTGACCTTGTATATCCGTTGCTTGCACGGATATACCCGTCGGCGGAGACGTGGCCGAGTGGTCGAAGGCGCTCCCCTGCTAAGGGAGTAGGCCCGGAAGGGTCTCGAGGGTTCGAATCCCTTCGTCTCCGCCAGAAACCCCTCTTTTCGAGGTGTTCGGAAGCCCAAACCACTAGGTTTCCACGGTTTTGTCATAGGTTGCCCAACATCTGGCCTCAATCCACCCATAAGAAATTGTGGGGTAATTTGTGGGGTAGAACAGATGGACGGTTCACACTTTGAAAAGACGCCCGCAGGCAAGAAGCCGGGGCCTCACCTTGAACGACGACTCTCTGCGGCATTCGTCAAGACTGCGCCGCCCGGTCGGCACACGGACGGCGGCGGTTTATATCTGGAAGTGGATCGCTCGGGTGCGCGGCGCTGGCTCCTTCGCATCACCGTCAAAAAGCGGCGGCGCGATTATGGGCTTGGGTCGGCCAATGTCATCTCTTTGGCTGATGCTCGTGCCAAGGCTTTCGAATTACGACGCGTGGCCGCTACGGGCGGTAACCCAAGGGCGCATACCAGAGCGGGCGACGGGCAGGATATCACCTTCGAAGTGATGGCCCGCCGAGTTCACGAGCGGAAGTTCAAAGACAGGAGAAGGTGACGCGCATCAGTTGTCAAACTGGGCCAGGCTGGCGAAGGATATTGGCATTGCCAAAGTGACCCACGTGAGGAAGATGCCAATGGACAAGCGCCACAGATCCAAAGTTGATCGGGTAAAACTCGCCCGCTTATTGGGCAACTAATTTGACGGGGTTATTCCACACAGGTGCCAACGGAACACCGCTGTCGAACACTTTTTTGACATTCGAACGGCAATGCTACACGCACCGCTTCAGCGCGAAATTGCGGAGTTGGTTTTGATGCCATGATGTCACGCCATTTTGGCAAAATACCAAGTAAAAGGGTCGGCACAATTCCGTGACAGGCCCATAGAATTGGTCAACACGATCCGCAATGGCCAGGCACCATCCGAGCGCCATCCGTTTCCCCAAGTCATCGTCCAACCCGCAACACGTAACAGGTTAGTATCAAAGGATGCGCCCGACGTCGTTTTCAGAACCTGTATGTTGCCCCCAGCAACGGGCCTGACTGGTCAAACCTGAAATCATTGCCGTTGATCTCATGATCAAAGGAGATATAGCGGTAGCCGCCCCGGATCAGCCATCTGTCATTGATTTCATAATCCGCGGTCAGCAGAACTTGCCAGGTTTCGCTACCGCTCCGAAATCCACCGTAATCTACAAATCCGGTCCCTGACCATTTGTCAGAAATCCGAACTCGTGCGCGGGCAGCGACGACCGGATCAGTCCAGTTGTCGTCGATCGTCACACTTCGCCCGGCGACGATCCCCGGTTGCAATCGGAATGTGGTTTCCGTGCTGAACCACCTGAACCCGCCGGCAAGGGCCACGCTGATCGCGGGTGTCTCATAAACACGGTATCCGACATAGCCGCTGAGAAATTGCGTGGTGGCGGAGGTGTCCAAACTCGAAAACGCTGGGCCGGGAGTTGAATTACTGAACGTCAAATCGGTGTAGTTATAGTCAGCAAGCAACAACCAGCGCCCGTTAGACGCGGAAATGCCGCCCATAAACGCAAAGTCCAGGTTTTCGAGAGCGTCTGAAAAACTCAACGTGCCGTCGATTGTTCCACTTGGTGTTCTAAGGGAAATATCCGTTTCGGCCATGAACAGATAAGCGGTGCCCGCAAAAGACCAGTCAGATTGCTGGGCTGAAATAGGCGGTGCGATCAGTAACGCAAACGCTATCGCCAAGTATTGCACCTTGCTTTTCATCAGTGACCTCGTTGCCAGAATTTATATTGCATTACCTGCATACTTCACGGTTGCACAATTTGTAGCCTTTTCCAATATCTCGATCGCTGTACCGCCAACACGGTCCTTATTAATCACAGGATGCGTTCACACAGGAAATGCTAAAGGCCGCTGTCGTGCGTCACCCGAACTGATCATACGTAGGATAAATCCCGCTTCTAACGAAGTCGCTACTGGTTTGGGGCAACAGAGGCGGTCAACAATTGCTTGGAATACTCGTGGCTTGGGTTCCCCAAACGCAGAGTTTCCGAGGACATGACCTCAACTATTTCACCATTTCTCATAACTGCCAATTGCTCGCACATATGTGCGATAACCGGAAGATCATGAGATACCATCAGATAGGTCAATCCGCGCTGTTTGCGCAGGTCAGTCAGCAGGTTGAGCACCTCGGCCTGAACGCTGACATCCAAAGCCGACGTGGGTTCGTCCAAAAGCAAAATGTCCGGCTCACCTGCCAAGGCCCTTGCGATTGCCACGCGTTGTCGTTGACCACCGGAAAGCTGGTGTGGATACCGAAACCGGAATCTTCGCCCAAGTCCGACGTTGTTGAGCAAATCGCTCACGCGTTTATCGATATCTCCAAACCCATGCAGATGAATTGTTTCACTGAGAACCTGATCAACAGTGTGCCGCGGATGCAAAGACGCGTAGGGGTCCTGAAACACCATCTGGACGGTCCGAAAGAATGACCGATCCCGCCGGGACCCGGATATAGCCTGACCTTCTACGCGGATTGTGCCCGACCATTGCGGTGCAAGCCCCGTTATTGCCCTCAGAATTGTCGACTTGCCGGAACCGCTTTCGCCAACAAGGCCAAAACTCTCGCCCTGCGCGACTTCAAGGTTTGCGTCTTTCACCGCATCGACCCGGTCGTGCGCGTGACCAAACCAGACATTCAGATGGTTGATTTCCAGTGCCTTCATTTCAGCCCCTCACGCTCGGGGCTTCGGACCAAGACGGATCGCGTGTGAGAACACTCAGGTGGGTGCATTTTTCATCAAGGCGCGGCAGCGAGTTTAGCAAGCCCTGGGTATAAGGATGTTTGGCCTGATGCAGCTTGTCAGCCTCGCAGACCTCGACGATCCGACCAGAATACATGATGAGGACACGGTCACAGAACTCAGACACCAGATTCAGGTCGTGGCTGATGAATATCAGGCCCATCCCCCGTTCCTTGACCAATCCATCCATGATGTTCAGCACCTGCCGCTGAACACTGACATCAAGCGCCGAAGTTGGTTCGTCGGCAATCAGAATCTTGGGATTGGGAATCAACATCATCGCAATCATAATGCGCTGCCCCATACCCCCAGACACCTCATGCGGGTATGCTCGCATCACCCGCTCAGGATCACGGATTGAGACGTTATCCAACATCTCGATAGCCATCTTTTTCGCGTGGGCCTTAGAGCCGGAATTGTGCTGGAGGTATGCCTCCATAAGTTGCTCGCCAACCGTGACCACCGGGTTCAGAGAAAACTTGGGGTCCTGCATCACCATCGAGATCTGCTTGCCTCGCACCTCACGCATCTCGCGCTCGCTGAGCTTCATCAGGTCTCGGCCTTCCAGATTGATGTGTTTGGCCTCGACGATACCCGGATTTCGGATCAGGCGCAGAATGGCCCGTCCCGTCATCGACTTGCCCGAGCCGCTTTCGCCGACGATCCCCAGACGCTCGCGCCCGAGTGAAAACGACACGCCACGCACGGCGTCAAACACGCCCTGACGGGTTGGGAAACGAACCCACAGATCTTCGATGTCGAGTAAGTTCATTGCCCACCGTCCTTTGGATCAAGCGCGTCCCGCAGGCCGTCACCCAACAGGTTGAAGGCCAGCGAAACCGTGAAAATTGCTAGCCCCGGCACCGTGGCCACCCACCAGTGATCAAGGATGAAACGTCGACCCTCGGATATCATGGCACCCCATTCCGGGCTTGGAGGTTGTGCCCCCAACCCCAGAAAACCAAGGCCGGCGGCGGCCAGGATGATCCCGGCCATATCCAGCGTGACCCGCACGATCAAAGATGAGATGCACAGTGGCCAGATATGCCGGGTGATGATGCGCAGCGGCCCGGCACCCTGAAGGCGGATCGCGTTGATATAGTCGGTTGACCGGATGGTCAGGGTTTCTGCACGCGCCATACGCGCATAGGGCGGCCATGCCGTGAGCGAGATTGCCAGAACCGCGTTTTCAATCCCTGCCCCAAGCGCAGCGACAAACGCCAACGCCAGAACAAGTCGTGGAAAAGCGAGGAAAATATCCGTGATGCGCATGAGGATCACATCCGTCCATCCCCCCACATATCCCGCAACCGTCCCGACCAGAAGCCCCGCAATCGGTGCGATGAGCGCCACCAGCGCCACGATGTACAGTGTAATTCGGGCCCCATAGATCAGGCGTGACAGAATATCCCGCCCCAAGCTGTCGGTTCCCAGCAAGTGCCCTTCAGCCCCGATGGGAAGAAGACGGCTGGACAGGCTCTGAACAAAGGGATCATGCGGCGCGAGAAAAGGCGCAAAGACCGCTGTCAGAACAAGGATGACAAGGATCGCAAACCCGACCATTGCCATCGAGTTTGATCGCAAAGTCAGCCAGCCTTTGTAGAAGCTGGCCAATCTGGCATGGCGGCGCGAAGTCGGCTCGTCGGTCAGCAGCCACTGGCGCAAGGTCATGTCGCTCATTTCGACCTCGGATCAAAGAAACGGTAAAGAAGATCCGAGAATATGTTCAGGCAGATAAAGATCAGCCCGACCACAACGGTTCCTCCAAGAACGGCATTCATATCGGCGCTCAGCAAAGCCGTCGTGATATAGCTGCCGATCCCCGGCCAGCTAAAGATGATCTCGGTCAGAACTGATCCTTCTAACAAGTTGGCATAGCTCAGTGCGATCACTGTGATCAGCTGCACTCGGATATTCTTGAAGGCGTGGCGCCAGATAACCTGCCTTTCAGACAGCCCTTTGACGCGGGCAGTGATGACATACTCGGCTGACAACTGTTCCAGCATGAAGGATCGGGTCATCCGGCTAATGTAGGCAAGCGAGTAGTACCCCAGCAAAGCTGCGGGCAGGATGATATGGGACAACGCATTCCGGAAAACATCCCAATCCTGGGCCAAGGCACTGTCAAGCAAGATCAACCCTGTTCGCGTGGGAACAAGGTCTTCATAGAAGATATCCAGGCGGCCCGGGCCACCGACCCAGCCAAGTATCCCATAAAAGACCAAAAGCCCCATGAGCCCCAGCCAGAATATTGGCATTGAATACCCGACAAGCGCGACCACACGGGCGATCTGATCGATCCAAGATCCGCGCTTGACTGCGGCGATCACACCAAGCGGAACACCCAGAAATATGCCAATCAAAACACCCAATGTCGCCAATTCCAGCGTAGCAGGGAAGACGCGGGCAATATCCTGAGAAACCGGGCGCGCATTCAGAAGTGAATCGCCAAAATCGCCGTGCAAAACATCCCAAAGGTAATATCCAAACTGAACCAGCAGCGGTTTATCAAGGCCAAGCTGTTGATAGACCGCATCATAAGTCGATTGCGATGCGCGTTCGCCTACGATCGCCAGCACCGGGTCGATCGGCATCACGCGACCGATGATGAAGGTCACGAAAAGCAGACCCAGCATTGTAATTGCGATGGTGCCAATAGTTTTCAGGATACTCTTGATCCAATGGATAAGAGGCGCCGAGCGGCGCCCCTCAGTTGGTCTTTCGGCCAGTGCCATTTACTTGGTCACCTGCCAATACGACGCCGAAGTTATCGCCTGACCGGTTGAGAAATTCGTCACGTTTTCACGCAGGGCCGATTGCTCGATCTGCTGGAACATGATGACAAACGGCGAAGTCTCGCGGAACTCGGCCTGGATTTCCTTGTACATGTCAGCGCGTTTCGCGGTGTCGTTTTCGACAACAGCCGCGTCCGTTTTGTCGGTCAGCCCGCCGGTATCCCAAGAATTCCGCCATGCCAGCAATCCTGTGGCATTGGCTTCGTCCGAGTTATCCGGGTTATAGGCAAAGGTACCTGCGTTCGTCTGCGGGTCGGGATAGTCCGGCCCCCATGCGCCAAGATAAACATCCAGTTCCCGCGCACGATACCGCGCCAGAATTTGTTTGGCGGTTCCCACGGTGATGTTCATCGTGATGCCAACCTGACTCAGCGCATTCTGCAGCGACTGGGCAATTTCAATCCGTTCCTGCGCTTCACGTACACCAACTTCAATCTCAAGCCCGCTTACACCTGCTTCATCCAGCAGGGCCTTGGCTTTTTCTACATCAAAGCTAAACGGCGTTTCGTCAGAGGCACCGAGATAGGTTTGGGGCAGGAAATTTTGGTGGATCGTGTATTGCCCCTTCAGGAAGCTGTCACGCATCCCTTCATAGTCAACCAGATATTTGAACGCCTGCCGAACCTGAGGCTTGCTAAGCTCGGGGTGTTTCTGGCTCAGCGAAACATACATCAGGCGGCCCTTAAGCTCGTCTGCGATCTTTACGCCGGCAACAGATGAAGCGCCGGCAACATCTTCTGGGTTCAGGTTGCGCGCGACATCGATATCACCACGTTCCAGCAACAGGCGCTGGCTGGCGCTTTCCTGAACGTGGCGGACAACCACACGCTCCATGGCCGGAGCACCCAAGTAGAAATCAGGGTTCGACTTCAGTGTTACGCTTTCATTGGGCTTCCAACTGACCAGGCTATAAGCACCAGATCCAGCAGTATTGGTCTTGAGCCATTCGTTGCCCAGATCGCCATCCTTGTCGTGTTCCATCACCGTCTTCTTATCGACAATGCCGCCGATGGTAGCGGTCAGACAGTTCAGAACGAAGGATGTCGCATAGGGTTTGTCCGTTGTGATTGTCAGAGTGTTGCCATCCGCGACAATCGTTTGTTCGACATTTTCCGGCGTGAACCCAAACTGGGTCAGGATAAATGCCGGGGTCTTGTTTAGAATGATCGCACGACGCAGTGAAAATTCAACATCTTCGGCCGTCACCGGATTCCCGGAATGAAAGGTCAGTCCTTCCCTGATATTGAAGGTAATCGATTTGCCGTCTTCAGACACATCCCAACTTTCAGCGATGTCGGGCTGATAGCCGGCATCCAGATTGAGCGGGTCGAAGTTCACCAGCTTCTGATAGACATTCCGGCTGACATCCGAACCCGCAAACTCAAAGCTTTCGGCCGGATCCAGCGTCGTGATATCGTCGATACGATGCGCAATAACCAGCATGTTCGGCGGCGTTTCGGCCATTGCCGAAGTCGAGGTCACGGCCAGCGCCAATCCCAGCGCCGCACCGGTAAGCAATCTGTTAAATGCGTTCATTTTGTCCTCTCTGTCATCAAGTCTTCACTAACGGTTACGATCCCCAGGTCTTCTCAAGAACACGCAACCAGTTTTCGTGGCAGAGCTTCTTGATGAGCTCTTCGCCGTATCCATGGGTCACCATGGCATCCCTCAATCGAGGCAGCATCGAGACGTCCTTCACGTCGTCCGGCACGACTGCCCCGTCATAATCGGACCCAAGCCCGACCCGGTCTTCACCCATTATCCCGATCAGGTGGTCAAGGTGCTTCAGAACCTGCGTCAACGGCACATCGGAAAGCATCCGACCATCCTCGCGCAGAAACGCAGTGGCAAAATTCAACCCGACCATCCCGTCGCTTTCCGCGATGGTGCGAAGCTGGTCATCGGTCAGATTCCGCGCGTGCGGACAGATGGCATGGGCATTCGAATGCGTGGCGACCAAAGGCGCATCCGAATACCGCGCTACATCCCAGAAACCATTTTCATTGAGATGCGACAAATCCAGCATGATCCCCAGCGCGTTGCAACGCTGCACAAGCCGCAGTCCATGATCTGTCAATCCAGGGCCAGTATCCGGCCCCGATGGATATCTAAACGGCACACCATGGCCGAAAATGTTGGGTCGGCTCCACACTGGCCCAAGCGATCGCAACCCCGCTGCATGAAACACGTCAAGCGAATGCAGATCGGCATCAATCGCCTCGGCGCCCTCAATGTGAAAAATGGCCGCCATCTGGCCTTGCGCCATGCTGTTCCGGATATCCGAAACCGATCGAACCACTTTCAACGCCCCAAAACGTTCCAGTTCCAGCAGGATCGCAATCTGCCCCAGCGCTGAGGGCAGAGCATCTTCAGCGTCAATATGATTGGGAAGCGGCAGGTCATAGGTGGGCTGGACCATTTCTTCCATTTTTGCATCGGCATCAATAGGCGAAGGCACCCAAACGGCAAAGAAGCCTCCGCCAAATCCACCGGCCTTGGATTTAACAGAGTCAATCGCACCTTCGAGCCCGGTCAGGAAACGGCCCGCTTCGGGCAGACCACCTGACAAGGCCAGTTTTGACAGAACATCATTGTGCCCATCAATGATAAGAGGGGAGGTGCTCAAACTCACTTTACCCAGGTTAGTGTCATTTCGACACACGCTAACAGACGTAATCATCATAATTGTAAAAAATCTTGATGAGTTTTACTCATAGAGCTAGTCGGAATCATGCGGGTGCCCAGCAATGAAGAAACCTCGCAACTGGCATTCTTTGCCGGAATACCAGGCGCTCCGTGCGCTCATGCAGTCTGGAACAACAGCAGCCGCCGCACGACAGCTCGGCTTGTCTCAGTCTGCGGTCAGTCGCTCGGTCAGCAGCCTGGAGGATCGGTTGGGTAGAACACTGTTCGAACGGGATGCAGGCAGATTGCGACCGACGCAAGAAGCCGTAAGGCTGAATATGCGATTGGATCCTTTGTTCGAGGCTTTGGACAGGATCGATGGCCCGGGCGAAACAGTGCAAGAAACACTGCGTCTCGTTGCACCACCCAGCTACGCTCATCGATACATCGTTTCCCTCATCGCCAGTTTCATTCGCGGGAATCCCGGTTTTTTCGTAAACCTTGAGGTGACAACATCAGATATGGTCACGCTAGGCGTGCTTGAGAATCGATTTGATCTTGCCGTGACCGGGATTGAACAAAGCCGCGCTGGCATCAAACTTATTCCATTTCGCGAGTCACCAGCCGTTTGCGTCATGCGCCCTGAACATCCTCTGTCTGAACGCACCGTTCTGACGCCTTCAGACTTGCATGAGCAAGAGTTGATCGCACTGACATATCGACACGGGCGGCGCGGGCAGCTGGACCGGTTGCTTCAACAGGTGCGCGCTAAACCGAGGATCGTTGCCGAAGTTTCAACCTCATTTGCCGCTGCCGACATGGCGCGCGAAGGATTGGGGCTGTCTGTTATCAATCCCTTTCCCGTCTACCATTACCGATCTCCCGACCTAACATTTGTCCGATTTGAATCTCCAATGCGGTATCGAGGCCATTTTGTGGTTTCGGATCAAAAACCGGTTCCAAGGATTGCACGGGCATTCATACGGCATCTGCGATTGAACACCCCTCCGGACCCTTTTTCTGACCCGAGATAATGCAATCTTTCCAAGGTTCTTCACTGGCAACACGCCATGTGGCCGCCCAACAGGGATGATTTTGGAGGGGGTTGTTCGAGGTGCGGACCTGAAATGGCTACGTGCACAGTTTGGTATGAGTAACGTCCGCGAATATGGCTTTCTTTATCCTTATGTTTTTCAGTCCGTATCCCCCGGCATGCGGTTCGTTTATTTGGCTCATAAGTTTCTCCACCCGCAACCCGCCTGTGATTTCCCTACGTTTCGTAGCGAAGCTGGCGTATCATTATCTCGCTCAAGTCTTAGGAAGGAACACCTAAATGGCGGATTGTGTGAAACTGCGCCCTGGCGAAACCTATTCCGGGAAACAGGGGTTCGATTACTTCGAAGGCATCGCCAGACAGACGGTGGGAAGCCAGGCTATCTGCATGCATCTGCTTACGGTCCCGCCCGGAGGGCGCGCCAGGGCGCATAAACATGAGACACATGAAACCGCGATTTATGTGATTTCCGGGTCTGCGAAGATGCATTGGGGCGACAGGCTGGAACACGTTATGGAAACGCAAGCAGGAGACCTGATCTATATACCGGCAAACACTCCGCACCTTCCGTTCAACGATGGGAATGAACCCGCAGTTGCAGTTATCGCACGCACGGACCCAAACGAACAGGAAAGCGTTGTTCTGATGCCTGAACTTGAGGACCTTGTACTGAGGTGACGCAAAATACTGTTGGGGACCAGCTGCGCAGTTTTCTAACCCCTATTGCTTCCACGGTGCTTCCCGCGCCAAAGTTCCAATGCAAAACGCCCCGCGGGTTGCGAGGCTAAGTGTTTGATATTCGGCCTAGAAGAATGGTTGCGGGAGGGCACAACCACCGTTGCCGAACGCAATTGAGATGTCAGATTTGAAGCGCCAAGCGGACTTCATAGTTTCTACGACTAGACTTCCGCTGAGCGGAGAGGGTGTGTGGAAACTTGGTTGATCTCGGAGCGTCCAATCGGTTTTGACTTTTGTGTCCTTTTTGGCTTGGGATCATCATTTTGATGGACAGGATGGATTGTGAGGTCGGCGGAAGCCATCTGAGACGGATAGGGCCATTTGGGCGCAAATTTCAGGGCAAACGAGGGCTCTTACGCGTTCATAGCTGCGATGATCGCTGGTACGCCCATGATCTTCAGCACGCGGGTCATGTTGTAGGCGAGTACGTGCAGCGCCATCTCGGTGGCGACATTTTTCAACCTGCGCATCGTGAAGTGCGTCGCGCCCATCCATGATTTGATCGTGCCGTAGGGATGCTCGACGGTCATGCTGCGGACGGCCAGTTGGGCTGGGTCTGCGTCCAACCTTTCTTGTACTCGCTCAAGCACATCCTCTTTCTCCCATCGACGCACGCGCCGTTCCTTGCTGGCCGTGCATTTGTCCTTGATGACGCAATCGGCGCAGGCCCCAGACCAATACGCTCTGATGGCCTTGCCGTCTTGCTGGCCGGTAAATCTGTAGGTCAGTTGCTTGCCTGCCGGGCAGACATAGACATCCTTGCCGCTGTCATATGCGAAGTCAGCCTTGTCAAACTGACCGCGTGCAGCGGCGTTTGATGTCATGGGTTTGGGAACGACAACCGAGATACCAGCCTCTTCGCTGGCGACAATCTCCTCGCTCTTGTAGTAACCTTTATCCGCGATTGCTGTGAGCTGATCTGTCGTCATGACATCATTTGCTGCCGCGGCCATCATCGACAAGGCATCCCGGTCGAACCCAAGCATTGTTACTTCATGCGCAACGATCAGGTGGTGATTGGCTTCGACGGCCGTTTGAACATTGTAGCCGACAATGCGGGGCATCCGGGCCGTTGTTGCCATGGATCGGGCATCAGGATCACTAAGTGAGACTTGGGTTTCGCCGGTCTCATCCATGCGCTGCCCGATTGATCTGTAGCGCACCGCCTCCTTTTGCGGATGCTCTAACTTTCTCAAAGTGCGTTCCATGCGGGCCTCTGGCAGCACCGTGCCGGTCTGTTCAAACACTTCGTCGGCGCGATCCAACTCACCCAAATAGCGCTCGATTGCCTTGTCAATCTCACCAACTTCTGGCGCAGCTTACCGCGCGTGTAATTCTTGGCCTTGGAGTTCAGCGCCTTGAACCGGCTACCGTCAATGGCAACCACATCCCCATCGAGCAGGTTCATGTTGCGGCATAGCGCGACAAACTGCTGGCACACCTTGCGGATCGCGGGGCCGTTGTTTTTCCGAAAGTCGGCAATCGTCTTGAAGTCCGGCTTCAACCGACCCGTCAGCCAGACAAGTTCCAGATTGCGACCGCACTCGCGCTCCAGACGACGCGATGACTGGATCTGGTTCAAATACCCGTAAAGATAAATCCGAAGTAACAAGCCAGGATGATAGCCAGGCCGTCCAGTTGCCGCTGGCATCGCATTGAATCCCAGCACCGCAAGATCAAGCAGGTCTGCAAAGGCATCAATGGCACGGACAGGACTGTTCTCATCAACATAATCGTCCAGACATTCGGGCAGCAACATCGTCTGCTGCCGGTCCAGACCCTCGATAAATTGCGTCATCAACAACCTCCGTACCGAATACGGAAATTATACCATCAGTCCGGTCAAAATAGGGGAGTTTTCACACACCCTCCGGACTAAGCTACCGTTGCCCTTTCGGGTGTTTGCTGACGCAGCATTTGCTCGCAGGTGCGGCACACGGTTTGTAGCATCGCAGAGGGTTTTTCGTTTTCGGTCACTCATCGGTGAGAAAATCAGCTAAATCTATACTACCCTTTCGCTGCGCTCGGTTTCGGCAATCAAGGAGCAGACTTTGCGGCCATCCGCATTTTTAGTCCGGAGGACAGCAGTCAGCCCAAAGCAGACACGATCAGCATGGCGCTTCGCCCGACCAGTATTCGAAGGTCGGGCGGAAACCGGCCATTCGCTGCGTGCGTGAGCCTGTCATGTCGAATATTAGGAAGCAGACTCAAGTAGCCTTGAGACCGGATTTCAATCTGCGCGACTGAATGACGCCGGAGCGTTAATATATAGATAGTGTCAAGAGTTTTTCGGAATGTGGTTAAGGTCTCGTGCCCAACTCTTCATTGTCTGGTCGAGTAGATGTTTATTTTGATGATTTTATCGTTTCCTGGCCAATATGTTCGAAAATATGCCACTAACGTTCGCCGCGTCGGTAGGGTGCCATCAACGCCGCTGGGACTTCGGCTCTGCGGGCGACAAGGACCAGCGCAACGATCGAAAGTACATACGGTGCCATGAGGAACAACTGATATGGCACACCCTCAACCGTTGTCTGCAATCGCAGTTGGTAGGCATCGAAGAAAGCGAACAACATCGCGCCAATCAAAGCCTTACCGGGCCGCCAGCCAGCGAAGACTACCAATGCGATGCAGATCCAACCGCGCCCCTGCACCATGCCCGGGAAAAAGCTGTTGAACGCCGTTGTAGTCAGGAAGGCCCCGCCAACCGCCATCAAAGCTGACCCGACAACAACTGCGCCGATACGGATACGGATCGGGTTCAGCCCCTGCGCCTCAACCGCATGAGGGTTCTCTCCGGTCATACGAATGGCCAACCCCAAAGGCGTACGGGCAAGAACATAGGCCATCACAGCCACCGCAGTGAGCGCCAGATAGGTCGGCAAAGCTTGGTTAAAAAGGATCGGTCCCAGAACGGGAATATCTGACAGGACCGGAAAATCGAGCGGCTTAAAAGCCTCGATCGTAGGAGGCAGATCTCCCACCTCAACAAGTAACCTGTACAGGTAATAGGCTAAAGCGGATGCAAACAGCGTTATGCCCAGCCCTGAGACGTGTTGCGAAAGCCCAAGTGGAACTGTCAGCATAGCATGAAGCAATCCCATCACCGCGCCGCAAAACGCTGCAAAAATGAGGCCTGCAAGCAATGGCGCGCCCATGTAGACGACAAGCCAACCGCTCATCGCCCCCATGGTCATGATCCCCTCGATTCCCAGATTGAGCACGCCCGAACGTTCGCAAAGCAACGCACCAAGAACACCAAATATGAGCGGTGTCGCAATACGCAGCACGGAAGCCCAAAGACTGGTATTCAGCAGCAGATCAATTGCATCGCTCATCGGCGCACCCGGTAGGTTGTGAAAAGAAGGGCCACGATCATGGTGAGCAGGCACAGCGCCACGATCACATCGGCAATGAAACTGGGTACACCCGTCGCACGGCTCATGGCGTCGGCCCCGACAAAGACTGTGGCGACGAATACAGCGGCAGCGACCACTCCGGCCGGATGCAAAGCGGCGAGCATGGCGACGACAATGCCTGCATAACCAAATCCTGGGCTCATAGTGGTGGTGACCCCCGCAGTGACCCCCAAGACTTCGACAGACCCGGCAAGCCCTGCCAGCGCGCCCGAAAGCAAGGCAACACCCATGATCGTTCGGGGCAGAGAAATTCCGGCAAAGGCAGCGGCACTGGCGTTTAAGCCTGCAGCGCGTGTTTCAGCGCCAAAAACAGTACGCGCAAGGATCAGCCAAACAGCACTTGCCGCTGCGATAGCAACAAGCAGCCCGATATGGAGACGTGTACGGGGGATCAAATCCGGAAGGCGGTAATCCCCGTCTACGGGCACCGAAGAGGGCCACCCAAAGGCCAGCGGATCGCGCAAAGGGCCCTCAATCATGAGGCCAACAAAAAGGATCACGATGAAGTTGAGCAGCAGGGTTGTCACCACCTCATCCACGCCGAAACGTAAGCGCAAAAAGGCAGGTCCTGCCAAAAGGGCCGCGCCTGCCGCCATGCCCGCCAACATCAAGATCGGAATACCTATCCACCCTGGAACCCCGAGTGAATGACCGATCCAAGCGGTGATTAGCGCCCCAACAAAGAACTGTCCCTCGCCCCCGATGTTCCAAAGCCGCGCTCGGAAGGCGACAGCTGCGGCAAGCCCCGTAAAGATAAGCGGAGTGGCGCGGGTCAACATCTCGGCGATGGAAAGGCGCGAGCCGAATGCGCCATTCACCATTTCGCCATAAGCCGTTAGCGGATTTACGTCAGCAGCAGCGATGAGACCGGCGGCCAAAAGCAATGCAGCAAAGATCGCGGCCAGTGGTGCAATGATCGCAAGATGCAGCGGCACATGTGAGCGTCGTTCAAGCCGCATCATCATTTTCCTTCCAGACACCTGCCATCATCAGGCCAAGGCGTTGTGGGTCGGCTTCATCAGTCGATATCGATTCTGACAAGCGACCTTTTACGATGGCCTGTATTCGGTCTGACAGGGCTACAGCTTCTTCCAATTCTTCTGAGATGAGCAGGATTGCGGCACCTTCGGCCCGTGCTGCCAAAAGCTCGGCATGAACTGAAGCAATTGCACCTTCATCAAGACCACGCGTTGGCTGGTTTGCGAGCACAAAACGCGGCCCATTGGTCAGAACCCGGCCAAGGATCAGCTTTTGCATATTGCCGCCGGACAGCAGCCTTGTTCGCGTGTCGGGGCTGGCGCCGCGGATATCAAAACGTTCTATCAGCCCCGCAGTGTATTCCCGGGCGGCGCGTTGTCGAACAAAGCCGCGGTGCGAAAATCCCGGTGTGCGCAAGCGCTCAAGCACCGCGTTTTCCCACAAACTCAATTCGCCCACAACGCCTTCTGCGTGCCGGTCTTCAGGCACCCTGCCTGCGCCCGCGCGGATCATGCCGCGCGGACCCAGATGGCTGATATCTTCGTTCAAGAGTGTTAACTGACCCGCACTTGGGTGTGCCAATCCTGACAGCAGCGCACCGAGGGAGGACTGACCATTGCCTGAAACGCCGACGATACCAAGGATTTCACCGGCATGGACAGCGAAAGACACATCATCCAGCCGCAAATCACCGTCTTCTTCCACGCTCACGTCCTTTGCGATCAGGACTGGCGCTCCAATCTCATGGTCTTGACGTACGGGACGCTCAACCTTGCGGCCAACCATCAGTTCCGCCAACTCTTCTGGTGTGGTTTCGGGTGTTTTGCGTTCCGCGACTATCCTGCCGCCACGAAGCACCGCCACACGGTCAGAGGCTGCCATGACCTCATGCAGCTTGTGGCTGATGAAAATAAGCGAGAGGCCCTCTTTTGTCATATCACGCAGCGTTTCGAACAGGCGCATCGCCTCGGGCCGGGCCAGAACGGCAGTCGGTTCATCCAAAATCAAAATACGTGCGTCGCGATAGAGTGCTTTCAGAATCTCGACCCGTTGACGTTCACCAACGGAAAGCGTCCGAACCTTGGCCTCGGGGTTCACAGGCAAGCCGAACCGCTCAGAGATCTGCAACAGCTTTTTGCGCGCCTCGCCACGAGCGGAACGCGCGCGCGTCAAGGGTTCGGAACCAAGCATGACGTTTTCCAGAACCGTGAGGTTGCCCGCAAGCGTGAAGTGCTGGTGTACCATCCCCACACCCACCTCGATCGCTGCACGCGGCAGGCCTGGGGGCAGCTCTTTTCCAAACACCCTGACCGAGCCTTTATCGGCTGCGTAATGGCCGAACAGGATATTCATCAGCGTCGTCTTACCCGCACCATTTTCGCCCAACAGAGCAAGAATTTCCCCGTCTTCTAGTGTCAGGGTCACATCGTCATTTGCGGTAAGCGTTCCGAAACGCTTGGTAATGCCGTTTAGTTCCAGAACCTTGGTCATGCGGGCAGGCCTGCGATTGGGTGCGGAAAAGTGATTGCGGGCGCGCGGTCTTCGACAAGTGCGCCAAGTTTCAGCAGCGCAAAATCCGAGCCAGGGGGACCAATCAGTTGAACGCCGAGTGGAAGACCATTTGCCATGCCAAAAGGCAGCGCCAAAGCTGGCAAGCCCGCTACATTTGCAAGTGCGGCGTTCGGGGCAAAAGCCTTGAGCCGCGCCATGTGATCGTCTGGGGAGGTGCCGGACAGATCCAAAGTGCCTACAACGGGCGGTGCAGACGAGAGGATCGGCATCAGGACGGCATCAGCAGACTTAAAAAGCTTGCGAGATCGATTTGTCAGACGTGCGAGCTGTCGTGAGGCCGCAAAAAGCGCTGTGGCCGGTGTCGCACGGCCCTCGGCAGCCATGGTCGCGGCAAGCGGTGGAATCTTATCATCAGAGATCCTGAGCGCAGTCAGCCACTCGGCCAAGGAAACAGCAAGTATGGTTCGGGCGATTGCGTGTGCCTCATCCCCCAATCGGTCGGGGGCACGAATATCGCACACCTCACAGCCTGCATCGCGCAGCGCGTCGGCAGCACTTTTCGCGGCCTTGCACTGGTCGGCACCGCAACGCTCCGGCAATGCCAATGCGACGCGGGGGCGTTCTGGCAGATTTACCGGGGCCATGGGCTGGGCTACCGCGTCAAAGGCAGTCTTCACATCGCGGACCGACCGCGAAAGGATCAGTTCAGACGCTATGCCCATCAGGTGATTGGCAAAATCAGGGCCTCCGGGCACCGCGCCACGAGAAGGCTTGAGCCCGGTCAAGCCACAACACGCAGCGGGAACCCTGATGGACCCGGCTGCATCCGTGGCATGAGCAATTGCAACAATACCAGCTGCAACCGCGGCTGCGGCGCCACCGGATGAACCACCGGGTGTCAACGCAGGGTTCCATGGATTGCGGGTCGCCGCCATGCCATCGGGTTCGCATGTCAGGGAAAGGCCAAAGGGAGGTGTTGCGGTCAAGCCGAAAGGGATCAGGCCGGTTCGGCGAAGACTTTGCAGCAGGTGGCTGTCACTATCGGGTTTACGACATTGCGCACGGATCTCCGCGGATCCTGCCGCCGCAGGCAGCCCTTTTGCGAAACTGCCGAGGTCTTTCACCAAAAACGGAACCCCATGAAATGGCCCGCGCTGGTCTGGTGGCAAAGCGTCTGCAACCTTTGCCCCATCGCGGGCCATATCTTCGTCCAGATATACCACGGCCCCCAAATCTGCCCGTGCGTGGCAGGCGGCAAGGCTGGACTCCATCAGTTGGCAGGCAGAGATCTGCCCTGCCGTGATGGCAGCTGCAAGAGCTGTGGCATCGGTCACGTCAAAGCCCTCGGGATCAGGAGGGCTCGCTTTCGTCAATCGGAACGTCCCATTCACCGGATTGAATAGCGGCCTGTTTGGCCTCCATCCCCGGGATGGCGTCGGCAGGCACTTCATCGGCGACATAAATCAGCTCATTGCCGCCATGGGCCATAAAGGAATATTCCGTGTAGTTACGACCTGTTGGATTACCGGCCTGAACATCCGCCACGATGGCCTCGATTGTGGGACCGTAATTCCAGATTGCATTGGCAAAAACCGTGCCCGGGTATCGCGGGGTATAATCGATAAGCGAACCGATCGCCTTCACACCTCGCGCTTGGGCCGCATCCGCAGTGCCAATGCGCTCACCAAACAGAATGTCTGCACCCGCATCAATCTGGGCAATCGCAGCCTCTTGTGCGCGGGCCGGATCGAACCATGCACCGATAAAGCCGTTGACGAAGGTGGCGTCTGGGTTCACTTCGCTTACGCCCATGCGGAAAGCATTGATCAAAAGGTTCACCTCGGGGATCGGATAACCCCCGACCGAACCATAGACATTGCTTTCGGACATATGACCCGCGAGCATACCAGCCAGATAGGCTGCCTCGTGGTTGCGTGTGCCAAAGACACCGAAGTTGTCGCCTTCTGGCCCACCGGAAGACCCCATCAGAAACGCGGTGTCGGGGTAGTCACCCGCCACTTCGCGTGCTTCACGCTCCACAGCATAAGATTCACCCCAGATGATTTGCGCACCTCCCTCGGCATACTCGCGCATCGCGCGGGGATAGTCGGTCGGCGCTACTCCTTCTGAAAACTCATACTCTATCAGGCCAGCGTCGGCGGCTTCCTGCATCGCCAGGTGAATGCGGCTGTTCCATGCATTTTCAACCGGAGACATGTGCACTCCGGCGACGCGGATCGCAGATTGCGCGTTCACGCGATGGATATAAGCCGGCAGGGCCAGCGTGGCCGCAGCGCCGACCATCAGTTGACGGCGGGTTGTGGTGAGTTTCATTGGTAGATCCTCTTCTGTTGGTGGCAATTCTTCTTGTTAATGAGCTTCCTAAGTATTGGGCCTGGGCGCGTAATCTGCGGGATCCAGGGTCGTGGGACGGCCAGGCAAAGAAAGCGCGGCCATTCGTGGTTCTGTGCGGGCCAGCACCTTTCCGTTTTTGATAACGGCAAGCCGGGTGGCTTTCATGCGAACTGCTTCAATCGGGTCCTGCGCCTGCAGCACTACCATATTGGCAGGGCCGCCTTCGCGGATCGTCGGGTCGGGCAAGCCCATTGCTTTGGCACCATTCTGAGTAACGGACGTAAACGCCCACTCCATCGCCTCGCGGGATGTCATCGGCACGGCATGCACGCCCATATGAGCCACTTCCAACATGTCGGCGGAGCCAAGCGAATACCACGGGTCCATCGTGCAATCCTGTCCGAAGGCGACATTTACACCCGCCGCGCGCAGCTCTGGCACTCGGGTCAGCCCCCTACGACGCGGATAGGTATCCGAGCGACCTTGCAGCGTTATATTGATGAGCGGGTTGGGCACCACGTTCATGCCGCTTTCTGCGATCAGAGGTATGAGCTTCGATGCATAGTAGTTGTCATACGAGTGCATCGCGGTGACATGACTTGCTGTCACCAGCCCGCCAAGCCCAAGGCGCGTGGTCTCATAGGCTAAGGTTTCCACGTGGCGCGACATTGGATCGTCGCTTTCATCGCAATGCAAATCCAGCATCAGGCCTCGGTCCACCGCTATCTCGGCCAGTCTCCTGACCGACCGGGCACCTTCCGACATCGTACGCTCAAAATGAGGGATACCGCCCACTACATCGACACCCATATCAAGGGCTTGGATCAAGTTTTTTTCTGCATTCTCTGCGCGGTAAAGGCCATCTTGCGGGAATGCTACCAGTTGCAGATCAATATAGGGAGCGACCTGCTTGCGGACCTCCAACAGCGCTTCAACGCCAACCAAAGGTGTGGATGAAACATCCACATGCGAACGGATGGCCAGCAATCCCTGCGATACGGCAAGGTCGCAATATCGCATGGCGCGCTCAATTACTGCTTCGGGTGTCAGCAGAGGCTTTAGCTCACCCCAAAGCGCGATGCCTTCCAATAGTGTGCCCGAGGCATTCATGCGAGGCGTTCCAAGGCTCAGGGTCGCATCCATATGGAAGTGCGGGTCGGTAAACGGGGGCGAAACCAATCGCCCAGCCGCATCAATGTCCTCGCCTGCCTCGGCCTTGATCTTGGGGGCAATTTCTGCGACGCGGTCACCCTTGATCGCAATATCCAACGGCCCTCGGCCATCCGGCAGTTGGGCTTGTCTAATGATGACGTCGAGCATTCATCTTCCCCCAAATTTGACCACAAGGTAAAAGTATTCTGATAAAATGCTACATTTTTTTGCTGTGTTTCAGGAACCAGCGCTTCGGATAGTCTGACGCAATTCGAATGCCTGCAAGGCGGAATGCGAACGCAGCAATTCGCCGTATCGATGGATGGCGGCTGTGGGCCGCTCACAAAATGTCTAACGTCAGCGCCAATGGGACAGTTTAGGGTGATTTGATAAGAGAGGGTTTCTGGCTCATCGTAACTGCCAAGGAGTGGAGATGAGAAAGAAACCCGGAACCAAGCAGAGCCACGGTGAGAAGGTCATAAAGGACATTCGCCGTGCGACCCGCAAACAGTATTCGGCTGAAGAGAAGATCAGGATCGTGCTGGACGGCCTGAAGGGCGAAGACAGTATTTCAGAGCTGTGCCGCCGTGAAGGCATTGCCCAGAGCCTCTACTACAGTTGGTCCAAGGAGTTCCTTGAAGCCGGCAAGAAACGCCTGGCAGGCGACACGGCCCGTGCAGCGACATCGACCGAGGTCAAAGATCTGCGCCGCGAGGCACGCGATCTGAAGGAAGTGGTTGCCGAACAGGCTCTTGAACTGCGGTTGCTCAAAAAAAGCATGATCGCGGATGGGGGCGACGACGAATGAGGTATCTGTCACCCGGCATTCGCTGCTTGCAGCGATGAGAAGGCTGCATCCGAAAAACTGGAGATCATCCGCCTCGTCGAAGGTTCGCATCTCCCGACCAAGCGCACTTTGGAAAAGCTGAGCATCCCGAAGACCACCTTCTATCGCTGGTATGACCGGTATCTGTCGGGTGGTCCTGAGGCGCTTAAGGATCGTAGTCCCAAGCCATCACGGGTCTGGAACCGCATTCCGCAGCCGATGCGTGAGAAGATCAAGGACCTGGCTCTGAAGGAACCGTGCTGCACAAACCGCGGCTGCTCAGCGACAACGGGTCCAGCCACATCTCTGGTGAGCTTGCCGAATGGCTGGAAGATCAGAAAATGGATCATATTCGAGGCGCGCCATATCACCCACAGACCCAAGGCAAGATCGAGCGCTGGCACCAGACTCTCAAGAACCGCATCTTATTGGAGAACTACTATCTGCCCGGCGACTTTCAGCAGCAGATCGACGCCTTTGTCGATCACTACAACCACCGGCGCTATCACGAGAGCCTCCAAAACCTCACGCCCGCTGATGTCTACTTCGGACGCGGACAGACCATTCTGAAACAACGAGAAAGGATCAAACAGAAAACCATCGAAACGCGGCGCTTGCTTCACCGCAAATCCGCCGCATAATCAAACCAAACAGATGCGCCAGATCCTCTCTTACCTCAGGCACCAATCTGTCCCAAAATCCCTGACGACGGACGCACCGCAAGGCCAAATTGGCGGCAGACCTAGCCGACATGGAACCAGAGAACCCAGTTCTTTTGCATCCCGGTCTGTCTGATCAATATAGGGCCAAAGTTTCCAATCTGACAGAAGCCCTGAATGTCCCAACGACCCGGCCAGAGGCGGGAATGATCATTCGCAGCCTCCTCTCGGAGATACGTCTGATCCCGGAGAGTGGTGAACTTGCAATTGAACTTGTTGGGGAACTGGCCGGCTTGTTGGCGTTGGGACAACAAAAAACGGCCTCGGAAGCAGTTGCATCGGGCCGTTCTGTATCGCTGGTTGCGGGAGCAGGATTTGGCCTATACCGAACGTTAACGGAATTATTAATCTAAAAAGCCATCTCTACGCATTCCCTGTCTGTTTGAAATAATGGTCGCTTTGGACGGA